>NZ_APNL01000004.1:0-273127 GCF_040361435.1 Salinisphaera sp. C84B14
CTGCGATGAACCAAAAAAAAGCCCGCCGCATGTCGCGACGGGCTCTTACTCTGCAATCCGTGATTGCAGCGACAACCGTATTAGTTGTTGTCTTCGACAGCGTCTTCCATCGAGTCGCCGGCGTCATCCATGGAGTCCTGAATGTTATCGCCCGCGTCTTCCATGCTGTCCTGCGCATCGTCGGTCGCATTGTCGATGCTTTCACCGGCGTTTTCGGCCGGGCCGTCGTTGTCGCAGGCAGCCAGGCTCAGCGTGCCGAGACCCAGCATCATGGCCAGCAGCAGGGTGGTCAGTTTCTTTTGCATATTCGACTCCTTGAGTTCGGTAAGTAAAGCTCTGAGTTGTGTACGCGAAAACCGCGCCCCCGACAGAGCTTGGACCAAAGTATAAAGCACGCGTAGCTTTCCCGCATATGAATTGCGTCGAAGCGGAAATTATTTTTTTCCGAATTCGGCGGTCGCCGGGTCAATAATCGATATCGATACTGGCCGCGCTGTACCGTGCTTTGTTCCGGGCCGCATCGACATCATCTGCGCGCGCCAGTGCCACGCCCAGGCGGCGGCTGCCGTCGATTTCGGGTTTGCCGAACAGGCGCAGTTCGGTGTCCGGCGCGGCCAGGGCATTCTCCAGGCCGCGATATTGCATCTGTCGACTTTGCCCTTCGCCGATGATCACGGCGGAAGCGCTCGGTCCGCGCTGTTCGATATGCGTGACCGGCAGGCCGAGGATCGCGCGGGCGTGCAATGCGAATTCCGACAGATTCTGGCCGATCAGCGTCACCAGTCCGGTGTCGTGTGGCCGCGGTGAAACCTCCGAGAACCAGACCTGTTCGCCGGCGACGAAGAACTCCACGCCGAACAGGCCGTAGCCGCCCAGCGCCTCGGTGATGGCGCCGGCCTGGCGCTCGGCTTCGGCGAGCGCTGCATCGGCCATCGGCTGCGGCTGCCAGGACTCGTGGTAATCGCCGCCGACCTGGCGATGGCCGATCGGCGCACAGAAGCTCGTTCCGTCGACGTGGCGCACGGTAAGCAACGTGATTTCGTAGTCGAATTCGATGAAGCCTTCCACGATCACGCGCGAGTTGCCGCGCTTGCTGCGCCCGCCGGACTGGGAATATGCCCAGGCCTGGTCGATGTCGCTGTCGTTGTGCACCGTGCTCTGGCCCTTGCCCGAGGACGACATCACCGGCTTGACCACGCAGGGCAGGCCGATCGCCTCGATCGCAGCGCGATAATCGGCCTCGGTTTCGGCAAAGCGATACGGCGAGGTCGGCAGGCCCAGCTCTTCAGCGGCCAAGCGGCGAATGCCTTCGCGATCCATGGTCAGCTGGGCAGCCCTGGCAGTGGGCACTACGTGATAGCCCTCGGACTCGAGTTCGACCAGCGTCGCGGTGGCGATCGCTTCGATCTCGGGTACCACGAGCGCTGGCCGCTCCGATTCGATCACGCGGCGCAATGCCTCGCCGTCGCCCATGTCGATTACGTGACAGCGGTGGGCGACCTGCATGGCCGGCGCGCGCTCATAGCGATCGACCGCGATCACTTCGCAGCCCAGGCGTTGGAGTTCGATGGCGACCTCCTTGCCGAGTTCGCCGCTGCCTAGAAGCATGACGCGTGTGGCGGTATCTGAGCCGGGGGTGCCGATCGTACGCATGGAGGAGTTCCTGGCCGGTAGAAGAAATCGATAGCGCGCTATTGTCGCCAAGCACGGCGCGGGTTGAAAGCGTTGCGCGTTGGCGCACCGTGGTCGGGGTATTAGACTAGCGGGCATGAAACAGCCCCTGTCCGGTTATCGCGTTATCGACACCACGGCCATGGTGTCCGGCCCCCTGGCGACCATGCAGCTGGCCGATCAGGGCGCTGAAGTGCTCAAGATCGAACGCCCCGACGTGGGCGACTACACGCGCCTGGCGTCAAATCGGCGCAAGGGCTTTTCAGCGAGTTATCTCAACAACAACCGCAACAAGCGTTCGGTCGCCTTGAACCTCAAGGCGTCGGCCGGACGCGATGCGCTGCTGCGCCTGTGCGCGAATGCCGATGTCTTCGTACAGAATTTTCGCCCCGGCGTGGCCGAGCGCATGGGCATCGGCGAAGCCGATATTCGTGCGGTAGCCCCCGATATCGTCTACTGCTCGATCAGCGGTTTCGGCGACGCCGGGCCTTATGCCGGCTATCCGGTCTACGATCCGCTGGTGCAGGCGTTGTCGAGCCTGGCCAGTATTCAGGGTGGCGCCGACGAGGCCCGTCCGCGTCTGGTTCGTACCATCGTACCCGACAAGCTCACCGGCTATATCGCCGCGCAGGCGATCACCGCCGCGTTGCTGGCCCGCGCCAACGGCGCGCCCGGCCAGCACGTACGCGTATCCATGCTGGATGCGGTCATCGACTTTCTATGGCACTCGGACATGAACAGCCAGACGTTCGTGGGCGACGAGTTCGATCAGGCCCGGGCTGCCAGCTTCATCGACCTCATCTACGAAACGACCACCGGCTATATCAGCGTGGCCGTACAGACGGATAAGGAATGGCAGGCGCTCATCGCCGCTCTCGACGCGCCCGAGTGGAACGACGACCCGCGTTTTGCCACCCCCGCCAAGCGCCAGGACAACATCGATGCCCGCCTGCAGCTTACCCAGGAAAAACTGGCCGGGAACACGGCCGAGCACTGGCTGGCCCGTCTAAGCGAGTACGGCGTACCCTGTGCGCCCGTCCTGACCCGGACCGATCTGCTCAGCCACGACCAGATCGCGGCCAACGCCATCCTTATCGAAACCGAACATGCTGAAGCCGGACGGCTGCGTCAGACCCGGCCCGCGGCGCGCTTTTCGCAGATGCCGGTCGAAGACTATCGCGGCGCGCCGGCACTGGGCGCGGATACTCGGGCAGTGCTGTCCGAGAACGGTTTTTCCGACGCCGATATCGCCGCGCTCGCCCGGTCAGGCGCGATCGACGCCACCGGAGAGCCGTCATGATCGATTTCTATTACTGGCCCACGCCCAACGGCTGGAAAATATCCATTCTGCTCGAAGAGCTGGGGCTGGACTACAACCTGATTCCGGTCGATATCAACGCCGGCGATCAGTTCGAGCCGGCGTTTCTGGCCATCTCGCCGAACAACCGCATGCCGGCAATCGTGGATCATTCACCCGCGCCGGGCTACGGCAGCGAGCCGCTGCCGATTTTCGAATCGGGCGCGATCGCGCGTTATCTGGCCGACAAGAGCGGCCAGCTCATGCCGGACGATGCACGGCTACGCAAGGAAGTCGACGAATGGCTGTTCTGGCAGGTGGGCAATCTCGGGCCCATGGGTGGGCAGATGAGTCATTTCGTCAACTATGCGCCCGGCGATCATCCGTACTCTTATAAGCGCTATACCGGCGAATATCACCGCTGTCTGGGCGTACTCGAACGCCGCCTGGCCGAACGCGATTACCTGGTCGGCGAAACCTATACCATCGCCGATATCGTCAACTGGCCCTGGGTGCTCATTGCCAAGGCCATGGGACAACCTCTCGACGAGTTTCCGCGGGTTGCGGCCTGGCGCCAGCGCATCAAGACACGCGAAGCGGTGCAGCGCGGCGTCGATCTGGGCAAGCAATGGCGCGGGGGCCAGCCCAAGACCGAGGCAGCGCGCCAGCGCCTGTTCAACCAGACCGCCGATACCGTACGCAGCCGGTAGGCAGCAAGCACGCGATTACAGCATACCCAAGGGAGAACCATGTTCGCTTTCATCAAGGCCTTTATCGCCGGTTTCGTATCCACGCTGACCTTCCATCAGGGCCTGCTGTGGGTGTTCATCACGGCCGGGGTCGTTCCCGGGGGCACGCCCTGGAACATGACTGCCGTACCACCGTTCGATGTGCCTTCGGTCATATCGCTGGCGTTCTGGGGCGGCCTTTGGGGCATGCTGCTGTGGCTGCTGATCCGGCGTGCACTGGCGGCCGGCTACTACGTCGGTGCGATCATTCTCGGCGCGATCGGTCCGACGCTGGTGTATCTGTTTATCGTCCAGTGGCTCAAGGGCCAGACCATGACCGAGATTTTCGACGGCCTGAGCATGGCGCGCGTGGGCGTGGGTCTGGCGCTCAACGGTTGCTGGGGCCTTGGCGTGGCGGTGATCATGCGCATCATGCATCCGCCGCGCTAGGACCTTTTCACACGCATGCCAATCGCCGCGCCGCGGCCCACGCTCGTGAAGCCATCGCAAGAAACGCCGCAGGCGCGGCGGCGTTTCTTTCTCGATGGCGTTGAAAACAGCTGACGCAGTCAGCCGTTCTGGTGCGGGATTAACCGTGCCGCGGCAGGCGCAACGTAAATACGGTATGCGGCCCGTTGTCGTCGCCGTTGGCCGCGCCACCCCCGCGCGAGGCAAGCACGAGATCGCCGCCGTGGCTTCGCGCCAGCGTGCGGCTGACCGCCAGGCCCAGGCCGACGCCTTCGGATTTGGTGGTCTTGAAGGGTTCGAATACTTCGATCGAATCGTCAACGCCTGGCCCGTTGTCGCTGATCTGGATATCGACATACTCGTCGTTGTTGCTTACAACGTCGATGCTCAGAGTCTTGGTCTTTTCCGATGCCTCGTCGAACGCATCGATCGAGTTGCTGAGCAGGTTGCGTAATATCTGCTGGACGAACACGGCGTCGACCGGCAGCTCCAGATCGCGCAGCGAATCGGAGCATGGCCCTTCATAGCGAATGTCGTTCGCCCGCAGCGCCGGATCGAGGATCTGGTGCACGTCGTCGATGATCGGCCCCAGGGTCTGATACACGCGTGTCGGCCGGCCTTGGCGGGCGAAGTCGCGAAGGTGATGGATGATGGCCACTGCACGCGAGATTTCGGCGTCGGCGCGTTCGAGCGTCTGGCGCGTGTCATCCGCGTTCGAGGTAAAGCCCATGCGGGCCCGAGCGATGAAGTTGCGTGCCGCGGTCAGTGGCTGGCTCAGGTCGTGGGCCAGGCCGGTGCCCAGCGTGGCGAACACGCTCATGCGATCCTGGCTGTTGATGTCGTACTGAAGGTTGGAAATACGGTCGTTGAACTCGATGCGGTCGGTGATATCGAGTGCCAGCCCGGCGAGTCGATAAACCTGGCCGTCTTTGTTTTCCACCGGAAACGCCCGATCTCGGATCCAGCGCAGTTCGCCGTCGGGCCGTTCGATGCGATAGATCTCGTCGTAGTCGCCGGTATGGGCCTGGCGTTCGAATGCCTCGAGGACGCGCGCTTTATCTTCTTCGTGTACACGCGCCAGACGTTTACTCGGGTCGTCGTAGAGGTCTTGGCAGTTCTGGCCCCAGATCTTTTCGTAGGCCGGGCAGACATAGACCAGCTGCTCGCCGGTTTCGTCGGTCATCCAGATGACTTCCCGGATGTGCTCGGCGAGTTCGCGAAAGCAGCGCTCGTTGGCTTCGATCTCCGAGTGCCGGTTCTGCTCGTCTTGAAGCTGTCGTTCGAGCTCGGCAATGCGAGCTTGTGCAGCCGCCAGCGTTTGTGGCTGCCCGGGGTCAAGAGTTTCCGACTCATCTTCGTTCATGGCGTCATTCCGTTAAAGCGGGGGAATAGCTGGTCCGAATGCTTATCGGCTGCTTTATCTTGTCAAAATAGGCTCAATACATTAAAAAGATCGTCGCCGACAGAAGTCGCAACGTTTACCGAAAATGGGGGCAAGGTGCCGTTTGTCATACATATCGTGGACGATGATCCAGCGATCCGTGAATCGCTGAAAGGTCTTCTGGGCGATGCCGGTTACCAGGTCGAGTGCTATTCCAGCGCCGAAGCCTTTCTCAACGTGCGCGCGCCCGATCGCGGCTGCGCGCTCATCGATCTGCGGCTCAAGGATATGGACGGTCTCGCTCTGCAAAAAGAGCTGGTGGCAAAGAACGCGGCCGTGAGCGTCATCATGATGAGCGCCTACGGCGATATCGAGCATGCGGTTGCGGCGATGCGTCTCGGCGCAGTGGATTTCGTGGAGAAGCCGTTTTCGCCGGAGGCAATGCTCAAACGCGTTCAGCAGCTTGCCAAAGCCACCGACGCCGACGATCTTGCGCTGCGCGAAGCCCGCCAGCATGCGGCCCTCATCGAACTGCTCACGCCGCGAGAAAAACAGGTGATGGCCATGATCGTCGATGGTCTGGCCAATAAGCAGGTTGCGGGCCAGCTGGGCATCAGCGCGCGCACGGTGGAAACGCATCGCGTACACATAATGCAAAAGCTCAATGCCGAATCCCTGCCGCATCTGGTGCGCATCTGGCTTTCGGCCGGGCATCTCGTGGAGATTCCCGAAAGCTGAACACCGCCTGATTCGGCGCCGTCAGAACCTGACGGCGCCCCAACCTTGGGTTCGCCTGGTGGCGACAGGCGCTATATCTTCGGCCCGCGTCCGCGCACCGCGTTCGATACCAGTGCGATCACGAACAGCACCAGGAAGATGAAGAAAAGGATCTTGGCGATGCCGGCCGCACCCGAGGCGATGCCGCCAAAGCCGAACAGCGCCGCCACGATTGCGACGATGAAAAAGGTAATTGCCCAACCCAGCATGGTTTTCTCCTTGATTTTTGAAGCATCCGCGTGACTCGAACGACGTTGCCAGAGTCGCCCTGCGCTTTTTAATACGCTGATACATACCGGCGCCACGCGTGTACGCCAGTATGCCGGAAAAATGTATTCAGCAATTAAATATTGTTGATCGCCCGCTACAGCTTTCGTGCCAGCTGTTTTTCGATCTGATCGGCATCGTGCTGGGCCCAGTTCTTGTCGATGGTTTCGGCTACCGCTTTTTCCAGCGGGCCATCCATCTTGTCGCGCAGGCGGCCTAAAAACGATGGATCGGCGACCACGATCAGTTGTTCGTACTTACTGTCGTTGAGCCCGCTCTTGAGGTGCTCGACCACCTCCTTGGCAAAGATGTCGGCATGCTTTTCCGAGGTCGTGGTCTGAGGGTCCGGCTGATGTACGCTCGAGCCGCCGCTGTCGTGCACGTCGCCCTTGCCGCCGGTGCGCAGGTCGCCCTCGTGGGCCTCGCTTTCGCTGTGGGTCAGGGTGTCGAGCAGCGTCAGGCCGCTGCCGGCACCGTCGCGGGCGAAGACTCGGGCACGTGCCGCGTCGCTGACGACGATCCATTGTTTAGCCATGTTGATCTCCTTGGCTGGGTTACCTCAACGAAAAAGCGCGGTGATTCACTCACCGCGCTGTTCGTACACTTGCATAGGTCAGGCCGACTTGGCGAATCGAACATCCCGATAGGGATCGTGCATATCCAGCGCTCGGGGTTGGTCGCGGTTCGCCAGGAACGATGGTCGTGGCTTGTCGGCCGCGAACGGCTGCTCGAGCGCGTTTTCCACGCTGTTGTAAACGAAGAACAGGTTCGAGCGCGGCCAGGGCGACATATTCGAGTTCGAGGCATGCAGCACGTTGCATTCAAACAATAGCAGCGAGCCGGCCGGCCCCTTGGGCGCCTGGATGCCGCCCCGGTTAACCAGGGCCTGCAGGTTTTCCTGGCTGGGCACGCCGGCTTCCTGTGCCTTGAGCGAGCTCTTCCAATTGTCGTCCGGGGTTTGGCCCACGCACGGCACGAACGCGTGATGCGAGCCCGGAATGAGCATCAGCGGGCCGTTGAACTCGTTATTGTCGGTGAGCATGATCGATGCGCTGATTGCGCGCATGCGCGGCATACCGTCTTCGGCGTGCCAGGTTTCGAAATCGGAATGCCAGTCGAACCCGGCGCCCTGAAAACCGTATTTATCGTTGATACGCGACTGATGGATATACACATCGCCGCCCAGCAGCTGGCGCACCATGCCCAGAATGCGGGGATCGCGCGTGAGCTCGGCGAAACGCTCGGAAATGCGATGCATGTCGAAAACCGAGCGAATGGCGCCGGACTTCGGATCGCGAATCACACCGTCCTGCTTGAGTAGTTGCTCGTCCTCGCTCATCGCGGCGAGTTCGTCGAAGAACGGCGTCATGCGCTCCTGGGAGAAAAAGCCTTCGAACCAGAGAAACCCATCGCGTTCAAAGTTCGACAGCGCCACCTCGTCCAGCGGACCCTGCCAACGGTTATCGGTATCGGCATGCACAACCGGATCCCGACGCAGAAAGCGCGGTTCGGGGCGGCTCGTACGCGTTATGTAATCGTCGTGTCGCATCGTTGCCTCCGGATTGAGTAAAGGACCCGGCGCCCGTGCGGGCGCCGGTAGTGAAGCACTCGCCCTAAAACTTGCGTTCGAACTCGGCGAGCTTTTCTTCGGCGGCTTCCTTGGTATCGCCGTATTTCTCCTGGATCTTGGCAAGCATGTTCTGGCGCTTGCCCTGAACCTCTTCGACATCGTCGTCGGTGAGGCGGCCCCAGTGCTCACGCAGCTTGCCTTTCATGCGATCCCATTTGCCTTCGAATTGATCTTCGTTCATTGCGTGATCCTTGCGGATGACCTTGAAAACAGTCTGGCCAAGTTAAGCGCCCGGCCGAGTCCGCTCAATACGGGCTTATACCTAAGAAACACCTGCAAAACCTGTCGCGCTCAGGCCGACGGCCCGCAAGGGGGGCGGCCGCACAGACGCCGCGTCCGCGTTGCCAGGCGGCTGACCCGACCGCAAGGCCTGGACGCCTTGCCGTACCGTGCGCGAGCACTCGAACGCGACCCGCGAGAGGGTGCCCAGAGCTGCCCAAGGCCAATCGCTCGCCCGGAACGGCTTTAGCGCGTAAGCTCGCGGCACCACTCAATCGTTTCATTGACGCATGACACAGTCGCAAAAGATGAATTCGGCCGGCGAGGCGATCTTCGAAGCCCATGTGGCGTTCGAACTCGAGCAATGGCGCGGCAAGGGCGCTACCCAGCGCCTGCAGGACGAGGTCGACGCGGTCTGGAAATGGGCCGACCAGACGACGCTGGAAACGCTGGTATCGGTGGATACCGTGCGCGGCGCGGCCGAGCGGCTGGCCCTGGATATGTCGCTGCCCGACGATCTGGCCGGCGTGATCGGCGGCATTGCCAACGATCTGATCTGCCACGACGTGAACAAGAACACGCGGGTGCAGGACGTCATCGACGAGTCCCTGTTCGACGACGGGGTGTCGCTGTTCGTCGAACTGGAAGCGCTGCGTGCGCGCCTGATCACGCGGCTTCTAGACAGTCCGGTCTATACCGCGCTGGCTTCGGATGTGCTCTATCAGGGCATCAAGGACTACATCTTTTCGGATACCGGCGCGATCAATTCGATTCCGGGCGTTTCGTCGCTGCTCAAGGGCTCCAGCAGCGCCCTGAGCAAGCGCATGCCGGGGCTCGAAGCCCAGGTCGAAAAACGGGTACGGGCCTATATCGAGAACAATACCGCGAAGACGCTGGCACGCAGCCAGGAAATGCTGATCGAATCCCTGGACGAAGAACGGATTCGTGCGATCGCCTCCGAAATCTGGGCCGAAATCCACGACAAGAAGCTGTCGATCGAAGAAGTGGTCGACAGCGACGAACTCCAGAAGCTGGTCGATTACGGCCTGCGCATCTGGCAGGAACTGCGCGAGACCCAGTATGTCGGCGAGCTGGTCGACGCGGCCGTGGTGTCGTATTTCGAACGCAACGGCAAGCGCAAGCTCACCGATGTGCTTGGCGATGTCGGCGTCGATCGCGATCTGCTGCGACAGGAAGCCGAAACGCTGGCGCCACTGGTGATCGAGGGGCTGGCCGAAAGCGGCCTGCTCGAGGATCTGGTACGCCGTCGCCTGGCGGCGTTCTATGCTTCGGACGCGTTCGAAAAGGCGCTCAACAGCGCCTCCGACTGATGTGTCCGGCGCGTGGCGCCGGTGTGATCACCGGCGCCACGGCGGTGGTCAGTCGGCCAGGATACGGGCCATGAAGGCGGGTTGTGCGAACGCGGCATTGTGCATGGCGGGCGTGTAGTAGAACGTCTGAAAATCGAGCCCGCCCTGCGGCGCATACAGGCTGCGCGTATCACGCACCGCCAGCGTGGCCGACCACCAGCCGGTGGGGTAGCTCGGCTGCGGAAAACTCAGCAGATGGGTATCGGCAAAGCCGGCCGCCCGCAGGCCGCCGTGCATCTCGCCGATGAGTTCGCTGTGCACCAGCGGCGATTCGCTCTGCTGTACCAGCAGGCCGCCGTTGCCGAGTACGCGATGGCATTGCTTGTAGAAGGCTTCGTTGAACAGCCCCTCGGCCGGGCCGATCGGGTCGGTGCTGTCGATGATGATCAGGTCGACACTGGCATCCGGCGCGTTTTTCATCCAGGCCACGCCGTCCTCGAAGGCAAGCGTGGCACGGGGGTCGTCGTTGGAATCGCACAGGGCCGGGAAATACTCTTCGGCGATACGGGTGACGCGCTCGTCGATCTCGATCTGGGTGGCGTGCTCCACGCTGTCGTGCTTGAGCACTTCGCGCAGCGTGCCGCAGTCGCCGCCGCCGATGATCACCACGTTCTTGGCCGCGCCATGGGCGAACAGCGCCGGGTGGGTCATCATCTCGTGGTAGACGAAGTTGTCGCGGTCGGTGAGCATCACCAGGCCGTCGATGGTGAGCAGGCGGCCGAAGGTTTCGGTTTCATAGACGGCGATGGTCTGATATTCCGACTGTTCTTCATGCAGTTTCGACTTGATCCGCAGTGAAAAGCCCAGCCCCAGGTCGTGGCTTGCTTCGGTATACCAGTTGTCGTCGAGTACCATGCGTTTTCCTTGCTGTGCGCGTTTGCGCATCCGTCGAACCAGATTGGCTCGCAGTATAAGCCAGCCACGCAACACGAATGTTCATGTCCCGATCCAATACCAACCCGCGGCCTGCCCACGACTGGCAGATCGACGATGCCCGTGCCCTGTATCGCGTTGCCACCTGGGGCGAGGGCTATTTCGATATCAACGAGCGCGGTGCGGTCACCGTCACGCCGCGCCGAAACGGGCCGGCCATCGATCTGGATGCGCTCACCGACGAGATCCAGCGCGCCGGCCTGCGCCTGCCGGTGCTGGCGCGATTCACCGATATTTTGGGCGATCGCATCACCCGGCTTTGCGATGCCTTTGAAGGCGCGCGCGAACGCTACGACTATGCGGGCCGCTATACCGTGGTCTATCCGGTCAAGGTCAATCAGCAGCGCGCGGTGGTCGAGGGGCTGGTCGCTGCGGGCGGCGAACGCGCCGGCCTGGAGGCAGGCAGCAAGCCGGAGCTGATGGCTGTGCTCGCCCTGGCCGCGCCGGGCAGCGTGATCGTATGCAACGGTTACAAGGACAGCGCCTTCCTGCGCCTGGCCATGATCGGCCAGCAGCTTGGCCATTGTGTCTATATCGTGGTGGAAAAGCCTTCCGAGCTGGTGCCCATCGCCGAAATCGCCGAAGAGCTGGGCCTGCGGCCCAACATCGGCCTGCGCGTGCGTCTGGCGAGCGTCGCCGCCGGTCACTGGCAGAACACCGGCGGCGAGAAATCCAAGTTCGGCCTGACTGCCACCCAGGTGGTCGAGGCCGTCGAGCGGCTGCAACAGCTCGGCTACGCCGACTGTGTGCGCATGCTGCACGTGCATGTGGGTTCGCAGGTGGCCGATCACGGCGCCCTGTCGCGGGCCATGGACGAAACCGCGCATCTGTATCGGGGGCTGCGCGCGCTGGGCGCGCCGCTTGCCTGCGTAGACGTGGGCGGCGGCCTGGCGGTCGATTACGAAGGCCGGGGCGCGCGTTCGTTCTGTTCCATGAACTATGGCGTGCCCGACTATGCCGATGCCGTGATCGGCGCGCTGGCGAAGGTATGTCGTGCATTCGACCTGCCCATGCCGGACGTGATCAGCGAATCCGGCCGGGCTTTGACCGCCCATCATGCCGTGCTGCTCACCCAGGTCATCGACAGCGAGTTGGCCAGCACGCCGGCTGCCGCGGACTTGACCACCGAGCTGTCGCCGGGCGCCACGCTCGATCGCGCCGAACGCGGCCTGGCGGATGTCCAGGCGCGGTTCTTGGCCGGCGATATCGGCCTCAAGGAACGTGCGGCCGCCGAGGCCGAGGCGGTGTCGATCTATCGCGCGGTGGCGGCTCACGCCGGCGACAACGACGACGAACGCGCCGCGATCACCGCGGCCCAGGAAAAGCTGGCGGCCAAGTATTTCGTCAACTTCTCGGTGTTCCAGTCGGTGCCCGACGTGTGGGCGCTGGACCAGATCTTTCCGGTCATGCCGCTGGCGCGTCTGAACGAACGCCCGGACGAACGGGCCCGGCTTTGCGATCTGACCTGCGACTCCGACGGCCGGCTCGATCGCTACGTGGACGAAAACGGCGTCGACAGCACGCTGCCGTTACACGGGCTGCGCGAAGGCGAGGCCTACCGGCTGGGTATCTTCATGGTCGGCGCTTATCAGGAAAATCTGGGCGATATGCACAATCTGTTCGGCGATACCGACGTGGTCAATGTCGAAGTCGATGCCAGCGAGCGCGGTTGGCGCCTGGCCGACGCGGAGCAGGGCGATCGCACCGACGAACTGCTGCGCTACGTGCATTTCGAACCCGACGACCTGCGCGCTGCCTATCGACGCAAACTGGCCGCCTCCGGGCTCGGCGGTCGGCTCAAGCGCGAAACCGAAGCGCTGCTGGAAGCCGGGCTGGCGGGCTATACCTACTTGGTTGAGGCCTAGCCCGCCTTACTTGCCGGTAATCGATAGAGTCGCGCGCGGACGTGCGTCGCCGTCGCGATCGATCACCGGCGCGGCCAGCTCGATATGTGCCGGCGGCGCATCGCGGGCGGCCAGATAATCGCGCACCGACTTCGCCCGGCGCCGGGCCAGGCGCCTGAGCTCGGCCTCGTTGTCGACGGTTATCCTGGCTTCGCCGTTGGGCGCCATCGCTTCGGCGTCCCGGGCCGTTGCATGGCCCTGGATGGTCAGGCGCAGGCCGGGCTTGCGGCTCATCTGCTGTGCGATGCGGCCCAGATAGGGCCGGTCATCGGGGCGGATATATTCCTTGTCGGCTACAAAGAACACCGGCTCCGAGGCCAGTGACCGGCCCAGGCTGAGTACGGCGTTCTTGGCCTTGTTGAGCAGGCCGACCGGGGAGTAATCGCTCATCACCGCGGTGCGCAGCCCGGCCAGCACGGCTTCGCGTACCAAATTGCGAATCGAGAAGTAGGGGTTGGTGACATCGCCCAGGATCGCGGTCTGGAACTGGATGGTGTCGCTCTGGCCGCGCATCAGCGCCAGCGCACTGTCCATGGATATGCCGAGGATGATTTCGGTTTCCTGGTTGGGCGTGTCGACCAGGCGAAAGTTCGACAGTGTGGTATCGAGGTTGCCGTCGAGCTGGCCGCCCTGGGCGGCGAGGTTGAGCGTGCCGTCGGCCACCCCCTTTGCGATCCGTCGGCCCATCGCGGCATTGAGATAACCCGACAACGGCGCCAGCGCGAGCGAACGCAGCCAGGCATCCACATCCATGTTCAGGCCGCCGTCGGCCAGCGGCGCGATGCTGCCGCGGCTGTCGAGATGGCCGTACTCGCCCACGTCCAGGGCCAGGTCGAAACGCGCGTCGCGTTCCGGATGGCCGGTATCCAGCCCGTCGACGTTTAACACCAGCGACGAGCCCCTGAGCGATACGTTCGGCGTAACGGAGATATCGTTGAACACGATCTGCGGGCCGGTCAACGAGAGATGATCGATCTTGTAGGTCGACGCCACGCCGGACGAACCGCTGCCCGCCTGCACGGCGTTGGAGGTTTCATCGTCGCCGCCGAAATAAAGCGCCATCACGCCCATGCCGTTGTCATCGCGACGGATATGGATATTGGCTTCGTCGATATCGAGTTCGCCCAGGTGATAATGGGCCAGGTCGGTCAGGCGGAAATCGCGCGCGCTCGCCGAGATGGCCTGCAGTACGGCCACGCGCGAATCGGTATCGTCGAGTACGCGCACGCCCTTGGCATTGAGGCTATTGAAGGCGATGTCATCGACCCCGTCCACCACCAGGCGAAAGAGTTCGGTGTCGCGCGATGACAGCCAGGCGGCGTCGAGCCTGGTGTTCTGGATCGCGAAATTCTGGGCGACCATGTCGCCGTCCATATTCAGCTTGAGCTCGCCGCCGGCCGGGCGCTCGCTGTAGGCACCGTTGTAGACGATCCGATCGGCACGCAGTGCGATGGGCTGGCCGGGCAGGTCCAGACGTGCGTGTTTGGCGATCACACGACCCTTGGCGCTGCGTGCGAACAGCCGGCCGATATCGAAATCGGTCTGTCCGCGCCAGTTCAGGTCGTCGGTTTCGAACAGCGCCGTGTCCGGCACGTCGAATGTCCATGCCGAGGCGTCGAGCGCGCCGTTGCTGCGTATCCGCGTGGTCGCGGCCGTATCGACGTCGATCTTGCCCTGCCAATCGACGGCGGTGAGCACCATGTCCAGGGCGCCCGGCGAGGACAGCGCAATACGATCGCTGCGCAGTCGCCCGTCGCTGTCGATATCGTTGGCCCCGGCCACGCGCAGCGTGCCTCGCCAGTCCAGCGCCTGGGTCTTGGCCTGAAGATCGTCGTCGTCAATCGATACCGCCTGCGTGGCCAGGCGGCCGTCGGTCGTGACCTGCATGGAATCGCCAAGGGCCGTTTCGATATGACCCTGCCAATTCAGCCGCGGCGTTCTGGCCTGAAGCGTCGAGCTCGACACCCGCGGGCTTGCGGCTTCGATCGAGCCGTCGATGCCGAGCTTGCTGGCGCTGGCGCCGAACTCGCCGGCGAATTGCCCGGTCCAATCCAGCTGCTCAGCCGCGACCGTGGTGCTGCCCGATTTCAGCTGTGGCGCGGCGGACCGGTATTGACCGTCCAGATCGAGTTGCGTGGCCTCGGCTGCGAGCGTCAGCTGTGTCTTGCCCTGCCAATGAGCCGTATCCTGGGTGAGCTTCAAGCGTTCGCCGTTTTCGACGCTGAATCCCTTCGCGTCGATCTCTCCATCGCTTGCGATGGTGGCCGGCTGTCCTTCGGCGCGCAGCAGCGCAAGCTGGATATTGCCTTGCCACGCGAGCTGGCTGGCGCGCATGCGCGTACCGTTGTCCAGGGCAAGCGTGGCGCCGTGGCCCGTGGACTGCCCGGCGATGGTGATGTCCAGGGCGTTGTCGGCGTCGTACTCGAAATCGATGCGCTGATCGCTGTCGACAAGGCCTCTCATTTCGCGCAGCACGCCGCCCGTGGCGAGCGGGTCGATCAGTGCCAGCTCGAAGCGCTGGGTTGCCAGTTCGAAATGTCCGGCAATACGCTCACCAAACGGCGTGACCTTTCCGGACAGGCGGATGCGTCCCTCGCCGATGCTCATGTCGGCCTGCATCGGTACGTCGTTGGTCTGCTCCCAACTCACCACGTCGCGAGCACTGGAATCGTTGAGCACGAGTTCTCGATCGATGGCCGGCTGTTCGCCCTGGGCAGGCTGGACGTAGTGCAGCCGGATACCGGCAAGCGCCAGTTGTTTGACCGCAATGCCCCAGCTCAGCGATTGACCCGAGTCCGGGCTGGCCACGAGCGGGTAGCCGCCCACGCGCAGCGTATTGTCGGCGTCGCGACGAATGTCGATGGCGCTGTCGGCGATGGCCAGGCGGGTGAGTACCAGCCGTTTGGACAGCAGCGGCGCGTATTCCAGCGTGAGCGCGAGTCGGCCGACAGCAATCTGTTCACCCTCTGCCGCGCTGGCCTGGGCGTTTTCGTAGACCACGCTGCCGGTGAACAGATTGACGTCGACATCGCCGATCGTGGCGGTCATGCCGGCCTGGTCGAGGTAATGCAGCGTCAGCTGGCGCACCACGATGGACGGCAGCCACACGAGCGCAGCCGCCAGCAGCACGGCAAGCACACACAGCGCGCCTATAGCGCCTTTCGTGCGCCGCGAAAACGTCATTGCAGTACGGGATTGGCCACAGAGGACTCAAACCTTATCATCGAGGCTTCGTTTCTCGACATACGTTCGCTATGAAAACTGCATTCATCGGCCTGGGCGGCATGGGCCACGGCATGGCCGCCAACCTGCAGGCGGCCGGCCTGCTGAGCGCGGTTTACAACCGCACGCACGAAAAGGCCGAGGCGTTCGCGCGCGAATACGGCGTGAAAGCGGTTGCCGAGGCGGGCGACATCGCGGCCGAGGCCGAGGCGATCGTCATCTGTGTCAGCGCCGACGACGACGTGCTGGCCATGGTCGACGCGCTGCTGCCCGGCCTGAACGATCAACATATCGTGATCGACTGTTCGACCATTGCCAGCGATACCGCCCGCGAATCGGCACGGCGCGTGGCTGAAAAAGGGGCGGGCTTCGTGGACGCGCCGGTTTCCGGCGGCACCGAAGGCGCCAAGAACGGCACGCTGTCGATCATGGCCGGCGGCGACGAGGCCGTGTTCGAGCGGGCGCGGCCGGTGCTCGACGCCATGGGCAAGAGCATCACCCATATGGGCGAAGTGGGCACGGGCCAGGCCACCAAGGCGGTCAACCAGATTCTGTGCGCGGGCATCAATCAGGCGGTTTGCGAAGGCATGCGCTTTGCGGCCGCGCTCGATCTGCCGCTGGAAAAGGTCGTGGACGTTGTCGGCTCCGGTGCGGCCGGCAACTGGTTCGTCAATCATCGCGGCAAGACGATGGTGAAGGATATCTTCGACCCCGGCTTCAAGATGAAGCATCACCACAAGGATCTCGGCATCTGCCTGCATATGGCCGAGCTCAACGGCGGCGAGCTGCCGCTGTCGGCCCAGACCCGTGCCGAGTACGAAAAGCTCATCGAACAGGGCTACGGCGACGAAGACATCTCCGCGCTCTACCGCGCCCGCCGCGATCTGTTCGACCACTGAGCGTGCCAAGACGATAGGGGCCGCCAAGGAACGCGAGTAAACGCAGACAGGATAGCGGCGTGGACCTGGTGCAGGGCAGACGCTGCAAGCAGTCCGCGGCCTTGTAGCTAGGCGATTTTTGCGAACGTTTTCCGCTTGCGTTTATTGGCGTTCATTGGCGGATGGTTGTCGTCGCCAACGACGACAAAAATCCGCGGCTGCGAAATTAGCGGCCAAGAAAAAGGCTGGCGATGATTGCCGGCCTTGTCGGGTTCGAGCGGGGCGATGCCGGTATCAGTCGGCGTTGTCGCCCTGGGCGTCGGTGCCTTCGATTTTAGCGCTCGGCGCGGCCTGCTGAATAACGCGTTCGATTTCGTTCACGCGCTCGGCGGCCACGTCGACCATGAACAGCACCTGGCCGTTTTCCAGCGCCTTTTCATAGGTTTCGATCTGCGAATTGTCGTGGCGAATGCCGATCATGCTCGACGCCCAGGCGCCAAAGCCGGCGCCGGCCAGGCCGGTGGCCGCGACCAGGCCGCCACCGATCGCCAGCCCTGCCGGCGGGAAGGCCACGGCGGCGAGTCCTGCCACCACGCCGGTCACCCCGCCCGCGGCCGCACCGCGCTCGGCCGAGCCGACCAGATCGGAGGTTTCGGTGACGTCGGCCTGGGGCAGGTCGCTCGTCTGCACGCTGTCGCGGGCCACCACCGACATGTCGTCTTCGGCGACCTCGTTCTGCTTGAGCTGGTCGACCACCGTATGGGCCGTATCAATATCCGGGACCAGGAAATAAAGACGACGTGACATGATTATCCTGTTGTATATGGCGTTGAAATTAAGACCGTAGCCAGCGGCTACGGGTTCCGTTTCGGCAGTGCGGCGCCTGCCCGTGCAGCCGCCGCGCGAACCTGGGCCGGCGCGGTGCCGCCGATATGGTCGCGTGCGGCCACCGAGCCTTCCAGCGTGAGCACCTCGTAGACGTCCTCGCCGATCGCCTGGGAAAACCCGCGCAGCGTGGCCAGGTCGAGATCGGCCAAGTCGCAGCCGGCGCCAATGGCGTGCTGCACGCTCTTGCCCACGATTTCATGCGCGTCGCGAAAGGCCACACCCTGACGTACGAGATAGTCCGCCAGATCGGTTGCAGTGGAAAAGCCCTTGCGCGCGGCTTCGCGGCACACGTGGGCATGCACGGTGACGTGCGGCATCATGTCGGCATACAGGGCCACGCTGTTCATGACCGTATCGACCACGTCGAAGATCGGTTCCTTGTCTTCCTGGTTGTCGCGGTTGTAGGCCAGCGGTTGGCCCTTCATGAGCGTAAGCAGGCTCACCAGATGGCCGTTCACGCGTGCGGTCTTGCCGCGCACCAGTTCGGCCACGTCCGGGTTTTTCTTCTGCGGCATGATCGAGCTGCCGGTGCAGTAGCGATCCGGCAGATCGACGAAGCCGAACGCCGGGCTCATCCACAGGATCAGCTCTTCGGAATGGCGCGACAGATGCGTCATCGTAAGCGCCGCCGCCGAGACGAACTCGATCGCGAAATCGCGATCGGAGACGGCGTCCAGCGAATTGTCGATCACGCTGTCGAAGCCCAGCTCGGCCGCGACCATTTCGCGATCGATCGGAAAGGTGGTGCCGGCCAGAGCGGCGGCGCCCAGCGGCAGGCGATTGACGCGTTTGCGGATGTCGCGCAGGCGCTCGGTGTCGCGTGCCAGCATCGCTTCCCAGGCCAGCATGTGGTGGCCGAACGTTACCGGCTGGGCGACCTGCATATGTGTGAAGCCGGGCATGATGGTATCGGCCTCGCGCTCGGCCACGCCGACGAGTGCTGCGCGCAGGCGTTCGAGCTCGGCGACGAGCGCATCGATGGCATCGCGCAGCCATAGCCGGATGTCGGTGGCGATCTGGTCGTTGCGGCTGCGCCCGGTGTGCAGTTTCTTGCCGAGCGCGCCGATATCCTCGGTCAGCCGCGCTTCGATGTTCATATGCACGTCTTCAAGGGCCGGGTCCCAGGCGAAATCGCCGGCGGCGATCCGGGCCTCGATGGCGCGCAGGCCGGCTTCGATCTCTTCGAACTCGCCGTCGGTGAGCACACCGACTTTCGAGAGCATGCGCGCATGGGCGATCGAGCCGCGAATATCGTGGCCGGCTAGGCGGGCATCGAAGGAAACGGACTCGGTAAACGCGGCCACCCGGGCATCCGGGCTTTCCGAAAAACGCCCGCCCCAGGTCTGATGGCCGGCGTTGTCGCTGCGGGTATTGCTCATGCGCTTGGCTCGTTGCTGCATCGATGGTCGCGACGCCTCGCATCGCGTTCGGCGCGCGAGTATAGCAATGCCGTATGCCCGCTCGGGGGTGTCGCGCCTCTTACCGGCTTGTTGTCGCAGGCCAGCTGCGCAATGCTGTGGTTTGTCGATTCGAGCCTTTTCAATGACGAGCGCGCGCGAAAACGTCGAATTTCTGCCCGATTTCTGTACCGGCGCCCGCGTGCTTCGCGTGCTGGTGGTCTGCGAGGCGGTCGCGATCGTGCTTGCGCTGGGCGGCTCGCTCAGCGACGAACTGCCGCGACGTTTTCTGCTGCTGTCGGTGTATATGCAGTGGATCGGCGTATGCAGCGCGGCCGCCCTGTGCCTGATCAAGCGCTATGCCAGCGGCATGTCGGCTCGCGGCATGGCCCTACTGGCCTATCTGGTTTTATTGCTCGTTACGCTGTCGATCACCGAGATCACCTATGTGGCAGGGCGCTATTCGGGCTTTGCCCTGTTGCTCGAAGACGCCTCCCACGACGGCTTTCTGGCCCGGAGCGTGGGTATCTGCGCGGTCGTGTCGGCGCTTGCCCTGCGCTATTTCTGGCTGCGATCAGCCTGGCAGACCCAGGCCCAGGCCGAGGTGCGCGCCCGGCTCGAGGCCCTGCAGGCCCGTATCGAGCCGCATTTTCTGTTCAACAGCCTCAACAGCGTGGCGGCGCTGATCGCGGTGCGCCCGGGCGATGCCGAAACCGCGCTTGAAGATCTGGCGTTGCTGTTGCGCGCCCGGCTGTCGGAACAGGGGCCGGCCGATGTCAGTCTGGCCGAGGAGATGACGCTGGTGAACGCCTATGTGGGAATCGAGTCGCTGCGCCTGGGCGAGCGTCTGCATATGGATATCGACATCGCGCCGACGGCCCGTATTTGCCGGCTGCCGGCGCTGTCGCTCCAGCCGCTGGTGGAAAATGCGATCGGTCACGGCGTGGCGCGACTGCCCGCCGGCGGTACGGTAGCAATCACCGCGCAGCGCAAGGGCAACACGCTGGTGGTCGAGGTGTCGAACCCGATCTGTGCGGATACCGCCACCGTGCCGGGCAACCGCCAGGCGATCGCCAATATTCGCAATCGGCTGGCGTTGCGATACGGTGATGCGGCCGTACTGCGGGTAGACGAGCAGCGGGACCGTTTCACGGTGGTGATGGTCGTGCCGCAGATGGCTGAACATTAGCGAACAGCGATGACAGGAACGATATGCGAATCGTGATCGTCGACGACGAACCGCTGGCCCGGGAACGTCTGCGCCGGATGATCGATGCCTTTCCCGGCTACGACGTCGTCGGTGAGGCCGGGGACGGCAGCAGCGCGGTCCACTGTGTCAACGAAACGGCTGCCGATACCGTGCTGCTCGATGTGCATATGCCGGGCATGGACGGGCTCCAGATTGCACGTGAGCTTGCCGAGGCGGACGTACCGCCAGCGGTCATCTTCGTGACCGCGCACAGCGAGCACGCGCTTTCGGCACACAATAATCATGCGGCCGGCTATCTGCTTAAACCGGTGCGTCGCGACGACCTCGCGGCAGCCCTGGCGCGCGCACGCCAGCCCAGCCGTGCTCAGCTGGCCGCCCTGGACGGCGTGGTCACCGGCGACGGCCCCACCTATGTCAGTGCGCGTACCCGCGACGGCATCGAACGGGTGGCGGCGAGCGATATCCTCTATTTCTGGGCCGACCAGAAATACACCACCGTCTATCATATGCAGGGCGAGCTACTCATCGAGCAGTCCCTGCTTGCCCTGGAACAGGCGCTGGGCGCGGCCTTCGTTCGCGTACATCGCAAGGCGCTGGTGGCCAAACGCCATATCACCGGCCTGCGTCTGGACGGCGAAGACGGGGCCACCCTGACCCTGCGCCATGTGCGCGACCCGGTTCCAGTCAGCCGTCGCCGGCTGGCCGAGGTACGGGCCTTGATCGAGGGGTAGAATTCACGATTTTCACGACCGCGCGGCGTGTCGTCTCCAATAAGGCTTTTGTTCATGTCCAAGACCCTTCGTATTGCCACCCGTCAGTCGCAGCTCGCGATGTGGCAGGCCGAACACGTCCAGGTGCGCCTGCAGACCGCGCTGCCCGAAGTCGACGTGGTGCTGCTGCCCATTCGGACCGAGGGCGATCGCGTGCTCGACCGGCCGCTGGCCGAAATCGGTGGCAAGGGGCTGTTTCTCAAGGAGCTGGAGGCGGCGATCGCGGCCGGCGAAGCAGATATGGCGGTGCATTCCATGAAGGACGTGCCCGCGGAGCTGCCGCCAGGATTTGCCTTGCCCACGGTGCTTGCCCCGGGCAGCCCGCTGGACGCCTTCGTATCTAACCACTACGAGACGCTGGAATCGCTGCCCGATGGCGCGCGCGTGGGCACGTCGAGCCTGCGCCGTGCGGCGATGATCAAGCACCTGCGCCCGGACCTGGAAATTCTGAGTCTGCGGGGCAACGTCCAGACCCGTCTGGCCAAGCTCGATCGCGGCGACTTCGATGCCATCGTGCTGGCCTGTGCCGGCCTCGAACGCCTGGAGCTGGCCTCGCGTATCGCCAGCGAACTGACGATCGAGCAAAGCCTGCCGGCGATCGGCCAGGGCGTCCTGGGGATCGAGATTCGTGCCGACGACGACGAAACCGCGGCGCATATCGCGGCCCTGGACGATGAGTACACTCATATCCGAATCGACGCCGAGCGCGCGGTCAACGCCCGCCTCGAAGGCAGCTGTCATCTGCCTATTGCTGCCCATGCGGTGCACGACGGGCAGACGCTGCGCCTGCGCGCCTGCGTGGGCAAGCCCGACGGCAGCGTGATGGTGCGCGACGAAATCAGCGGCCCGACCGGCGAAGCCGCCGAGCTTGGCCACCGGCTGGCGGACCGACTGCTGGCCGCGGGCGCCGACAAGATTCTTGCTGACCTGGGTTGATGAGTACGCCGCTGGCCGGCCAGACGATCTGGCTCACGCGGGCCGTGCACCAGAGCGCGGCCTGGGCGCGGTTGCTGGAACAGGCGGGGGCCACGGTCATCGTCGAGCCGCTGATGGCCATCGAGCCGACGGCCGATCGCCACGCGGCCTATCGCGCGTTGATGCAGGCAGTGACCGCCGATCGGGTACTGGTCACCAGCACCAACGCGGTCGATGCCGCCTGGCAGCTCATGCCCGGCTTCGCGCCCGCCGGTCGCCTGTACGGCGTCGGCAATGCCAGCGCCCAGGCGCTGGAAGCCGCTGCCGGGCGCCCGGTCGAACGGCCGGCGGGGGCCTTCACCAGCGAAGGCCTGCTGGCCATGGACACGCTTACCCGTGTCGAGGGGCTGGATATTGCCATCCTCTCCGGCGAAGGCGGGCGCGATCTGCTCGTCGACACGCTTAGCCAACGCGGTGCCCGAGTGCACAAGATCGCGCTCTACCGGCGTTGCTGGCTGACACCGAGCGTCGACCGCCTGGAGCGGATCGCCCACCGTGCGGATGCGGTGATCGTGACCAGCGGCGAGGCGCTGGCGCATCTGTGCGATCTCGTGAACAAGCGCGCTTACGTCGACGTGCGAGCCGCTTTGGAACGCTGTCGGTTGGTGGCGCCAAGCGTGCGTGTGGTAAAACAGGCCGATCAACGCCTGAACTGGCAGCATGCGCCGTTGATCGTCGAACGCATCAGCGGCGAGGCCATCGTGGCCGCGCTTGCGCGGCAATCGACGGGCGACCGACAATAGCAGCCATCGCTACGGGCTATCGGCTACCGGGGGAATCCGCCACCACATGAGTGAAGAAAAGCGTAACGAAGCCCCTTCGAACAAGGGCGCTGACCAGAACAAGAGCGCGGCCAGCGCTTCCACATCGGCCAGTGCCAGCAGCGGCGCGTCCAAATCGGCGGCCAGCAAGCCGGCCGATAAAACGACGGCCGGCCAGAGCGGCAAGAAACAAGCCGCATCGGGCGCGAACACATCCGGTGGGAGCGCCAAGACGGACGCGAGTTCGTCGAATGCGGCGAAAGGCAATACCGCCGGCGCTGGCAAGACCGGCGCCTCGGCGACAAATCCCGGGGCGACGACCGCAGCGAGTACGGCCGCTGCCAAGCCTACGGGCAGTGGTGCGAGCACCCCGAACCGGCCGGCCCGTGGCGCGCACACCGGCAACGGCGGTGGCAAGCCGCCGATCATTGCCATCGTGGCGGTGGTAATCGCGCTCATCGCGCTGGTGATTTCCGGCTGGCTGCTCTACCGCGGCGAACAGCGGCTTGCCTCGGCCGATTCGCGCCTGGACACGGTCGAAAAGAGCGTGCAGTCGAGCGTGCAGGACATCGTCATGCCGCGCCTTTCGCGATTCGATTCGCGGCTGCAGTCGCTGGATTCCGACCTGGGCGAGCTGGGCTCGCGTATCGACCGGCAGGGTCAGAACCTGTCGGATATGCAGGCGTCGCTGGAAGCCACTCAGACCCAGCTCGCCGAACTGGCCGATGCGCGCAACGAAAGCGCCAGCCGGCTGCAGCTCGACCAGATCGAATCGCTGCTGCGTGTCGCCAACCAGCGCGTACAGCTCTACGACGATCCGCAAGGCGCGGCGCGTGCGCTGGAAATGGCCAGCGATGCGATCGCGCGCAAGAACGACCCGCGCCTGTTCGATATTCGCGGCGAGATCGCCAACGAAGTGGCGGCCCTACAAGCGCTGCCATCGCCGGATATCGAAGGTCTGTCGCTGCAGCTTGCGGCCCTTATCGAACAGGTGCCCCAGCTGCCGCTGGATTCGAGCGTGCCCAGCGAATACGACAATCAGCAGAGTCAGGCCAAGGCCGCGGACGACGAATCGAGCATGAGCTTCGACGAGTTCCAGTCGCAGTTCAGCCAAGGCTGGGATCACTTCAAGAATTCGGTGGGCGACGCGCTCTCCGGAATGATGACCATCCGCCGCTCGGACGGTACCCAGCGCGCGTTGCTGCCCCCGGATCAGGCGTTCTTTCTGAACCAGAACCTGCAGCTGGAACTGCGCAGCGCGCGGCTGGCCCTGCTCGAGCGCGATACCGAGAACTATCGCGAGAGCCTGGAAACCGCGCGTGAGTGGCTTGCGGATTATTACGATAGCGATGCGGCACCGGTCAGCCAGATGCGCGACCGACTCAACCAGATGAGCAACGTCAAGCTCGACTGGGATACGCCGGATATCTCGCGCAGTCTGGTTCTGCTCGAACAGCTCAAGTCGCGTCGTGGCGGCGGCTCTTCGGGCAGCAATGGCAGCTCGAGCAATCAGGACAACGATGCTAGCGCCGGTGAGCAGACCGGCCAGGACGGTGCATGATGCGGCGTACGCTGCTGGCTTTCTGCCTATTCGTCATCCTCGGCATCGTGATCGCGCTGGTCTTTCGCGACCAGCAGGGCTATCTGCTGCTGTCGTTCGGCGGCTGGGAAGTAGAAACCTCGCTGCTGTTCGCGGTGGCCGCGCTGGTCGTGGCGATCGCGCTCGTGATCGGGCTGTGGAAGCTCATCGTCGCCGGCGTGCTGCTGCCGCGTTCGCTGCGCGAGCGTGTCGCTCGACGCCGTGAGCGCAAGGCACGCCATTCGCTCTACGACGGTCTGCAGCTGTTGCTGGAAGGGCGCTGGTCACGCGCCGAGACCGAGCTGAGTCGTCTTGCCGACCGCCACGAAGCGCCGGGCCTGAATTATCTGCTCGCCGCCCGCGCGGCCCAGTTTCAGGGGCATGTCTCGGACCGCGATCGTTTTCTGGAGCTGGCCTCGTCCAAGAAGGGCGCGAGTGAACTTGCCGTGCTGCTGACCCAGGCCCAGCTGCAGATCCAGCAGGGCCAGAGCGCCGAGGCCATGGCCAGTCTGGCCCGGCTCTACCAGATGGAGCCCACGCACCCGCAGGTGCTTCAGCTCTACGCGGCGCAGTCGGCGAGCGTGGGCGACTACAAGCAGCTGCGCGCGTTGGTGCCGTCGCTCTACAAGTACGGCGAGATGCCCACCGAGAATATCGATCGTTTGGCGGTGGATGCCTGGAATGACGATCTCACCCACCATCAGCAAAAAGACGCGATCGCTCTGACCACCGCCTGGAAGCGCGTGCCCAAACGGCTGCGTTCCAAGCCCGGCATGGTCGAGCGCTATGCCAAGCTGCTCAAGCTGGCCGGCGCGGACGAGCAGGCCGCTGACGTCATTCGCGACACGCTCAAGCACGAGTGGAGCGCGTCGCTGGCGCTGCTGTTCGGCGATCTGGAATGCGCCGACCGCACTGCACAGCTGGCCACGGTGGAGAACTGGCTCAAGCAGTACGGTGAAGAGCCCGAACTGTTGCTCGTGGCGGGCCGTCTGTGCCTGCGCAATCGCCTATGGGGCCGGGCACGCAGCTATTTCGAGGCCAGCCAGAAGAATCAGTCGCGCCCCGATGCGCTGCTTGAGCTCGGCAGGTTGTTCGAGGAAATCAACGAAAAAGAGGAAGCGCGTTCGGCCTATCGTCGCGGCCTCGAACTGCGCGACGCGAACCGCTAGGTTTGGCTTCGCATAGTCTGATCATCGGCTGCGGCGACACGGGTGTTCGTGTCGCCGCACGCGCGGTCGCTGCAGGCGATATCGTGACCGGCGTGGTGCGCAGCCCGGCCAGCGCCGCGAAGGTGCGCGCCGTGGGCGCACATGCGCTGACCCTGGATCTCGACACCGAGCAGCTGGAGCTTCCGGCCTGTGATCGGCTGTTCTATTTCGCCCCGCCCCAGCGCGAGGGCGAAACCGATACGCGCATGGCGCGTGTGCTGGCTGCCCTTCACGCTTCGCCGGCCTATACCGTTTATATCAGCACCAGCGGCGTCTACGGCGATTGCGGCGATGCCTGGGTGGACGAAACCCGGCCGGTGAACGCCGAAAGCGAACGGGCCAAGCGGCGCGTTGACGCCGAGCGTCAGATGCTCGACTTCTCGCCGCAGGCGCGCGTGCTGCGGGCCCCCGGCATCTACGGGCCGAACCGCCTGCCGGTGGCACGGGTACGCGAGGCCACGCCCATTCTCAACGATGAAGAGGGTGGCTGGAGCAACCGTATCCATATCGACGATCTGGCCGCTATCGCCTGGCTGGCCGGCACCCGCGTGCTCGACCACAATCTCTACAACGCCAGCGATGGCCATCCGACCGGGCTTGGCATCTACTACGACACTCTGGCCGAGATGCTGGGTGTGGCCTCGCCGCCGCGTATTTCCTGGGCCGAGGCCGAGCAGCGCTTTTCGGCCATGCGGCTGTCGTTTCTGCGCGAATCCCGGCGCTTGAGCAACCAGCGCCTGCTCGACGATACCGGCTACGTGCTCGCCTTCGCGGATTTTCGCGACGGCCTGGCGGCCAGCCTCAAGGCCGAACCGCCGCTGGATTGAACGCCCGGCTCAGCCGCCGGCGCCCACCGTCGGCGCGATCAACCCGTTTCGATCCAGCCCGGTGGCAAAGCGGGAGATCACCTCGTCCAGGCAGTGCGCGCCGGTGAGGGCGAACACCACGGCGCCGCCGCGGTTTTCTATCATCGTCGCGTTGTATAGGAAGCTGGGCATACCGCCACGACAGTTGCCGATGCGATCCTCGGAGAGTGTGAGCCGGTATCGGGCCTGCCGGGCCAGGCTGTCGTAGGCACGGTTGCGATCGAGCGCGGACGCATCGTATGACATCAGCGCCCAGCCGCGCTCGCGCAGGCTCGCCCGCAGGCGCTCGAGAAGCAGTCCGTCGCCGGCGGGTACCGCGACCGCCCTCGTGGAAGCGTCGTCAACCGGCGCCGGCAGCGGCGCGCTCGCACAGGCGGTAAGCATGCCGTAAAGCACGATCGCGAGGGCAGTCAGGGGCGTCTTGCGGGGCTTCATCGGCGGTGGTATCGGGCGGGCTCAGCGCCTCAGGATAACCCTCATCGCCACCGCGCGCAGAAGCGCATCGTATCGGCGTGGGAAAAGCGGATGCGCGGCGCTATTGCCGAACGCCACGCGGGCCGTTTGCCCGCGCTATCAACACCCCGAAACGGTCTTTTCATGCCGGCTCAGGCGCCTGCTTCGGGTTCGCGCCGCGACAGCAGGCCGCGCAGGTCTTCCACGATCACGTAAAAGCAGGGCACCAGTACCAGGGTGATGGCGGTCGCGAACAGAATGCCGAAGCCCAGCGAGATCGCCATCGGAATCATGAAGCGTGCCTGCAGGGACGTTTCGAAGATCATCGGCGCCAGACCACCGAAGGTGGTCAGCGTGGTCAACAAGATCGGGCGAAAGCGGCGAACCGCGGCCAGACGCACGGCGTTGGCCGGACTTTCTCCGCTGTTGCGTAGCGTATTGGCATAGTGGATGAGCACCAGCGAATCGTTGACCACCACGCCGGCCAGCGCCAGCACGCCCATGAGGCTGACCACCGATAGCGAATAGCCCATGATTTCGTGGCCGAGAATGGCCCCCACCACCGCGAACGGAATGGCGATCATCACGATGATGGGCTGCAGATAGCTCGCAAAGGGGATCGCCAGCAGCATGTAGATGCCGGCCATCGAGAAGACGAAGCCCACGAACAGCGCATGCACCGAGTCGGCCGTGTCTTGCTGGCGGCCGGAATAGCCGTAGCTCAGACCCGGATAGTCCTGGGCGAGCTGCGGCAGGGTTTCGGCGTTGAGGGTCTGGGTGATACGGCTGGTGGCATCGAAGGGGGTGACGTTGGCGGTGACTTCGATACTGCGCCGGCCGTCGCGGCGGGTGATCTGGGTGAAGGCGCGGTCGTAGTCGATATCGGCGATCTGGGCCAGCGGCACGTAGGTATTGTCGGGCGTGCGGATCAACAGATTGCGAATCGAGGCTGCGCTGTCGCGCTCGGACTCGGGCAGGGTCACCATGATCTTGACTTCGTTACGCCCCTGGAGCTGGCGTAGTGCCTCGGCGCCATAGAAGGCAGCGCGTACCTGGGCGCCCACGCTGGCGTTGGTCAGGCCCAGGGAGCGGCCGGCATCGTTGAGGGTGAAGCTGATCTGATTCTTGCCCTCGGCCACGCCGCTGTCGATATCGTGGGTACCGGCGAATTCGCCCAGCCGTGTGGCCAGCGCTTCGGCCGCGCGATCCAGCGTATCGGTGTCGCGATGCGACAGTTCCACGGTAATGGCCTTGCCGGCGCCGGGCCCACCGGCATCGGACTGGAACTGGGCCGACTGCAGGCCGGCGATATCGCCGAGCTGTTCGCGCCAGGCGGTAGTGAAGGCCGAGGTGCTGATCGGGCGTATGTCCGCTGGTTGCAGGTAAACGCGCATTTCCACCACGTTTTCCTTGATGGTGGCGAACACGCCGGTGGCCAGGTCGCCGCCCCCGTTGTCGGCGATCACCTGTTCTGCCGCCGCTTCGAGGCGGTCGCGGGTGGCCTGTACGCGATCCATGGGGCTGCCATAGGGCAGGGTCAGCGTGGCCTGGGCGCGATCGGATTCCACCTTGGGCATGAGCGCGAAGCCCATGCGGCCCGAAAACGCCCAGGCCAGCACGATCAGCAGCACGGCGACACCGAGTGCCGACGTGACGTAGCGATGCACAACGAGCCGTGAGGCCAGCGGCGCATAGTAATCGCTCACGAAACGCGAAAAGCCGCGCGAGAACGCCTGCTGGCGGGTATGGATGGCGGCCGACAGGCGATTGCGCCGGCCCTTGCGTTCGTGGGCCAGATGCGCGGGCATGATGAACAGTGCCTCGACCCAGGAGACGAGGAAGACGGTAATTACCACCAGCGGAATCACGCCGAAGAGCTTGCCGAGAAAGCCGGGCACCAGCAGCAGCGGCAGAAACGCCACCACGTTGGTGAGAATCGAGAACGAAATCGGCATGGCCACATCGCGCGCGCCGGCGATCGCAGCCTGCATGACGCTGGCCCCGCGTTCGCGATGTTCGTAGATGTTCTCGCCGGCCACGATGGCATCGTCCACCACGATGCCGAGCGCGATGATGAAGGCGAACATCGAGATCATGTTGATGGTCACGCCCATCAAAGGCAGGAACAAGAACGCGCCGAGAAAGGCGGTGGGAATGCCCATGGTCACCCAGAACGCCAGACGGATCTCCAGAAACAGGCTGAGCACGCCCAGTACCAGCACCAGGCCCATGAATGCGTTCTTGAGCAGCAGTTCGAGGCGCTGCTGATAGATTTCGGAGCTGTCGCCGTTGATGGCGTAGTGCAGCGAGGGCGGCAGGTCGGTTTCCAGCTCGGCCATCACCTTGCGCGTGGCCTGCGAGACCGAAATGGGCGTCTGCTTGGCCACGCGATAGACCGCGATCCCGATCGAGCGGGCGCCGTCGTAGGTGGCTTCGGTCTTGCTGTCTTCGAAGCCGTTGTTCACGGTGGCCACATCGCCCAGCCGTACCACCGTGCCTTCGGGCGTGGTCAGCAGCGGGATGCGTTCGAATTCGCTGGCGGAATCACGTCGGCCCTTGAGCCGCAGTAGAACCTCGCCCGAGGCGGTATCGGCACTGCCACCGGCCACGTCCACCGCCGAGGCGGCCACGGTATCGGCGACGTCTCCCAGCGTGAGCCCGAAACTGCGCAGGCGCTCCTGGGAAATGGCGACACGGATCACGTAATCACGCGCGCCTTCGAGCTCTACCTGGGTGATGTCCGGCGATTGCAGCAAACGGTCGCGTACTTCTTCGGCATAGGAACGCAGCGCGTTTTCGCTGACATCGCCGTAGAGCTGAACATCGAGCACGTCGCGCTGGTGGTCCGACAGCGAGATCACCGGTTTTTCGGCATCGTCGGGGAAGGTGGTGACCTGGCTGATCGCCTGTTGCACGTCCTGGAACACGGCCTGGCCGTCGGCCGATTCGGACAGTTCCAGTTGAACCGTGGCACCGCCTTCGGCCGCCGTGGCGGTCATTTCGTCGATGCCGGAGACGTCGCGCACCTTTTCTTCGATGGCGAGCACGATATTCTGTTCGACCTGCTCGGGGGTGGCGCCCGGATAAGACACCGATACCGTGACCATGTCGAGGCTGAATTCGGGGAAGACCTCCTGCTTGATGAGCGTGGTCATCAGCAGGCCGCCGGCCAGCAGTACGAGCATCAGCAGATTCGGCGTGACCCGATTGGCGACCATCCAGGCCATCGGGCCGCGGCGCGGACTCTCGCTCACGAGTTCGGCTCCGTCGTTGCCGCGGCCACTTGACGTGTGTCGGCCCGCGCGCTAGCCGGGCTGGACGTAATCTCCTCCGGTGGGCCGCTCAGGCGCAGTCCCTGCGGCCGCTGCTTGCCGGTCATGGCCGCGGCTTCGGCTTCGTCGTCGCCCGGGTCGCCTGCGTCATCCGGGTTGGCGGGTGTTGTCGCCGTACTCGAGTCGACCCGGATGGGCATACCCTGGATGGGCGCGGTCAGTTCGCTGGTGATCACGGCATCGCCCGGTTCCAGCCCGGCCGAGACAACCGTCTGATTGGCGTCGCGATAGAGAATGTCGACGCTGCGGATATCCAGGCGGTTGTCGTTGCTCATCACCCAGACGTTGTTGTTCTCGTGTACGAAGGCCGAGTCGATGAGCACGCTGTCGGCCGGCAGCCGCGCTTCCAGCGCGGCCCGTACATAGGCGCCGATCAGAAGGCGCGTGTCGGCAGGCGTGTTGTCGCCCAGCGGGTCGGGCACCTGCAGCAGCACCCGCGCCATGCGCCCCGAGGTTTCCAATGCCGGCTGGATACGCAGCACTTCGGCGGGCAGGAAGGCGTCCGCGCCCCAGCCGTCGGGATAAAAGATCTGCGCCGAGGTACCCGCACGCTCGGCGTCGGCGGCATGAATGAAGCGCAGCTGATCGACCGGCACCGATACATCGACCCAGTAGGTATCGGTCGCGGCCAGGGTGGCGATGCTGTCGCTGGTGGTCACCACATCACCGATCGAGGCGCTGCGTTCGGTGACGATGCCGTCGAAGGGCGCCCGCACCTTGGTACGGTCCAGATCGAGCTGGGCCTGTTCGACCGCCGTACGGGCGGCTTCGACGTCGGCCTGGGCCTGTTCGAGCTGGGGCCCGCGCAGGGCCAGGTCGCGCTCGTCGGCGCTGACGTCGCTGCCCACCAGGGCCAGCTCGCGCTTGGCCACGGCCTGCTGGCCCTGTTCCACGCGCAGCGCGGCCTTTGCATTGGCCAGATCAGTGCGCGCGCTATTGAGCGCGAGCTGGTAATCGGCCTCGTCGATACGAGCCAGTACCTCGGATTTATTAAAGCGTGTGCCCGGCGCGAGCTTGTCGGTCAGCGCGACGATCTGGCCCGACACCCGCGGACGCAGTGTGGTTGAATCGGCCGCCTGCACGGTGCCGTTGGCCGAGAAATCCAGGGTCGTCGGCGCCGCTTCGGCCGGTGTGACCGTAACCAGCCGGGCCTGGCGCTCGCGCGGCGTGGCCTTGGGCGCGCTCGGTGTGCTGGTGAGCACGATGAAGGCGATGACGACGCCTGCCACCAGCACCAGAACGGGCAGGGCAATCCATAGCAGTCGCGGCAACGTGCGCCGGGGTGGTTCGCTGTTCATGGGCGGTCTTCGGTTTGCGCGGCGTCCAGCGGGATGCGGGGATTATCGATGCCCGCGTCGGGCAGGCTGTCGATATCGCCGGCGAGCGCGCGATAGAGGTTGATACGGTAATCGATCAGCTGGCGACGAGCGGCCAGATAGTCCACCTGCAGGTTCTGGCGGGTGAGCAGGGCATCGAGCACGTCGAGATAGTCGGTGGCGCCGCGCAGGTAACGCAGGCGCAGATTGGCCACGCTCTCGCGCGACAGGCGCAGCTGTTCGTCGAGGCGCTGCAGATAGCGCTTCTGGCGGTACTCGTTGGTCAGCGCATCCTCGGTTTCCTGCAACGCTTCGAGCATGCTCTGCTGGTAATCGGCGACTTCCTCGGCGACCACGGCCCGGCTGCGATCGACCTCGGCCGCGCGCGAGCCGGCATCGAATATCGGCTGGGTGAGATTGGCCGCCAGCTGGGTAATCCAGTTGGAAAACAGATCGCCGGAATCGTTGGTCGCCGATACGCTCGCCGACAGCGACAGCTGTGGATAGCGATTGGCCACGGCCACCGCGACCCGCCGATCAGCCGCGGCCAGCGAATAGAATTGCTGGCGCACATCCGGCCGGCGCATGAGCGCGGCGGCGGGCACGCCGGTGTCCGGCAGGGCGGGCAGTTCGATGAGATCGCCTTCGGGTATGTCCAGGTCTTTAGGCGCGACGCCCACCAGCGTGGCCAGGGCGTGTTCGAGTACCGCTTCGCTGGCCTGGGCCTGCTCGAGCTGGCCGCGTACCGACTCCACGGCCTGGCGCTGGCGTAGGACGTCGGCGGCCTGGCTCTGGCCGTACTTGAAGGCATAGGTGGTCAGGTCGAGCACGTCGCGATTGGTCTGAATCTGGCTTTCCAGCAGCGCGATACGCGCACGCAGTTCCTGCAGCTGATACCAGTTGCTGGCCAGATCGGCGGTGAGCGTGATGGCAGCCGCCTGGTAGTCGGCCGCGGTCGCGCGGGCATCGAACAGGGCCGCGCTGCGCGCATTGCGCAGCCGCCCCCACAGATCGAGTTCATAGGCCGCCGAAAATTGCAGGGTCCGCGTTTCGCTCCAGTTCGAGCCGCTCTGGTCGAGCACGATCCCGTTGTTGCCGGCAGTGCTGCCGCTCACGCTCGCGCCGTTGTTCGACCGCCGCGTGCCGCTTTGTTCGAAGCTCGCATCCACGCTCGGGAACAGGTCGGCATTGGCGCTGGCGAGCGTGGCCCGGGCCTGTTCGACACGGGCATAGGTCGAGGCCAGGCTGAAGTTGTTGCCCAGCGCGCGTTCGACCAGCGTATTCAGCCCCGGATCGTGGAAGGCGGTCCACCAGCGGCTATCCGTGGCTGCTTCGCCGCTGGCGCCAAACCGGGCCGGCATCTCGAATGCCGGTTCGGCCAGTTCGTCGAGCGGCGTCGTCGCACAGCCGGCGAACGCCAGGCACAGGCAGGCAAGAGCGGCAAAACGCATGGGCGACGACAGGATCACGGGAATCGGCTACTCATTCTAACGGCTGTGAAAAGCCCGCCGGCACGAACGCCGACGGGCAGGCGAGACGGCCCGGGCTCGCCGGGCGGGCAGCGGGCCGTCGTTGCGGACGTTACGGCGAACGCTTGTCGTGTTCCTGTGCCATACGGTCGTGGTGGCGCTGCATGGCCTGCTTGAACTCTTCCCGTGACACGAGGCCGTCGCCGTCGCTGTCCATTTTCTTGAACATATCGTCGCGCTTGCCGTGGTTTTTCGGCTTATCGGCGCCGTTTTCGGCGTGCTTCGGCTTGTCGCCGCCGTGCTTGCCGTGCTGCGGCGGGCGGGCTTCGTTTGCGTCCAGGCTGCCGTCGCCGTTGGCATCCATGCGCTCGAACATGCGCTCGGCGCGCTGCTGGGCCTGGGCCATGAACTCGTCCTTGTCGATCTGGCCATCGCCGTTGGTATCGGCAGCATCGAAGCGCAGTTTGGCCATGGCTTGGCGCATGTTCGACAGTTCCTGCTGGCTCAGACTGCCGTTGCCATCGGCATCGAGCGCGTCGAACAGCTTGTCGGGATCGTGCATGGGCTTGGCATGGGCGCTGGCGATGCCGACCAGGCCGGCGGTGAGGGCGGTCATGAGAATACGGTGTTTCATGGATGTCTCCTTTTGGGGGCGATACGGGCCGTGCTGGCCCTGTCTCGAACGCCATTAACGCGCACAAATGTCGTGCAAATCTGTCGGCAGGCGATGAATTTGTCGCAAAGTGTGTCGAGCCCCTGGCCCTGGCAGAGCTCGATACAACGGCCGCGTAAACCCCCCCCGGATGGCAGGTTATATTGGCCCGGCCATTCGTTCACGAGCCCGTCATGGCCGAGCCGCAGCCGCATATTCTCGTTGTCGACGATCATCGCGATATTCGCGATTCGCTGACCCGCTATCTGCGCGATCACGGCTTTCGCATATCCGCGGCGGCCGATGCGGCCGCGGCGCGGCGGCTGGTGCGTGAATCGGCCTTCGATCTGGTCGTGCTGGATATCATGATGCCCGGCGAGGACGGCCTGAGCCTGTGTCGCTGGCTGGGCGAAACCCACGACATCCCCATCGTGCTGCTGACTGCCGTGGCCGACGAAACGGACCGCATCATCGGCCTGGAAATGGGCGCGGACGACTATGTCACCAAGCCGTTCTCGCCGCGGGAGCTGCTCGCGCGCATTCGCGCGGTGCTGCGGCGGGCCACGGCGCTGCCGACCCAGCGCAACCAGCCCGAGCGCAGCGCCGTACGCTTCGATCGCTGGACCTTCCATACCGCGCAACAGGAGCTGGTCGACGAAGACGGCGTGGCCGTGGCCCTGTCCACCGGCGAATACCGGCTGCTGCTGGCGTTTGTGCGCCACCCCAATCACGTGCTCTCGCGCGACCAGCTGCTGGATTTGACGCAGGGCAAGGACGCCCAGGTGTTCGATCGCAGTATCGACAATCAGGTCAGCCGGCTGCGCCGCAAGGTCGAGCTCGACCCGGCCAATCCGCGCCTGATTCTTACCGTCTGGGGCGGGGGCTATCGCTTCGCCGCCGCCTGCAAGGCGGCCTGAATGCGCATGTGGCCGCGCAGCCTGGCCGGGCGGATCGTCGCGCTGACGCTGCTGGCGCTGGTGATCTCGCAGCTGGTGAGTTTCTTCATTTTCATGCACGAGCGCGATCGGTTTCTCGAGCGCGTGATCCTGGGCAACATGGCCGATAACGTGGCGGCCGCCATGCGCACGCTGGAATTCGTCGCCGACGACGAGCGCGCGGATGCGGTCGCCGCGCTGTCCACCCGCGATCTGCGTTATCGCTTGGCAGCCACGCCGGGGCGTGCATTTGCCGGGCGCAGTGACGCCGCTAACCGTTTCGCCCTGGACATGGCCCGCAACATGGGCATGGAAACCGATCGGGTGCGGGTGGCGATCGGCCCCGGGCTGGCGCGCGGGCCGAACCGGCGTGCCGGCGATGCGCTGCGCATGGCCGTACAAATCGACGAGGGCGTCTGGTTGCGCGCACGCCAGATGGTGTTCGACCCGACCCGGCACTGGGCACGGTCTTCGTTGATGACGCTGGCGGTGAGTGCGGTTCTGATGGTGCTCATCGTGGTGCTGACCAGCCGCCGGATCACTGCGCCCCTGCGCGAGCTGGCCGGGGCGGCGGAACGCTTCGGCCGGGGCGAAGAGGTGGCGCCGCTGCCTGAATACGGCGCCGAGGATATCCGGCGCTCGGTCGCGGCATTCAATCGCATGCGCGAGCGCCTGGCCCGGTTCGTGGCCGACCGTACCCGTATGGTCGCCGCCATCGCCCACGACCTGCGCACACCGATCACCGCGCTACGGCTGCGCCTGGAATTTCTGCCGGACGACGACAACACGCGCTCGATGGCGGCCACCCTCGAAGATATGGCGCGCATGAGCGAGGCGTCGCTGACCTTCATGCGCGAAGAGGCCGCCACGGAGGCCACACGCACCGTCGATTTATCGGCGCTGGTGGATGCCCTGTGCGAAGACTATCGCGCTGCGGGTGCACAGGTGTTATTCGAGCCCGACGCCCGCCTGGCGCTGGTGTGTCGTCCGGCCGCGATCCGGCGTGCGCTGCGTAACGTCATCGACAACGCGCTCGCCTACGGCCAGCGGGCACGGCTGGTTCTGCTCGACGATCGCCAGGCAGTGACGATCCAGGTGCTGGACGACGGTCCGGGTATCGACGAGGCCGAAATGGCACGGGTGTTCGACCCGTTCGTGCGCCTGGAAAGTTCACGCAGCCGCGATACCGGCGGTACCGGCCTGGGGCTGTCGATCGCGCGCTCGGTAGTGCAAGGCCATGGCGGCGACATCACGTTGGCCAACCGTAACGAAGGCGGGCTGAGCGTGAGCATTCGACTACCGCGAACCGGCATCAATTAGGTGCTATATACACAGTATTAAGAAATCGTTAATATCTCGTTTAGATGATGTTGCGGCACCTTGAGGAAAGCGGCAATGACGAGTACGAACGAAGCCTATTGGAATCTGCGCGGCCTGATGATCAGCTACGGTATCGCCGCGCTGCTGGTGTTGTCCTACCTCTGGGCGCCCACCCGAATGCTCTGGGACGGGCTCGACCGGCATATCGCCCTCGGGCTCAACTCGATGGTGCAGACCAGCTATACCGAGCAGATGTTCTGGGCGTTCGCGAACCTGCGGATATTCGATTACATCGCGGCGTTCATTCTGCTGGGGGTGCTCATCGCCTACGTCATGCGTGGCCAGAATGCGCCGCGAGACGTGCGTATCGCCCGATCAATTCTGGTCTGCGTGCTGTTGCTGGTGCTGGTCGCAATCACCCGCGAGTTTTTGTTCAAGGATGTCTCCCGCGACAGCCCTTCGCTGGTGCTGGAACCCTTCACGATGCTCTCCGAGCACACGCCGCTGAACCCGAAGGACCATTCGACCCAGAGCTTTCCCGGCGATCATGCCACCGTGGTGGCGACGTTCACCTTCCTGCTGTGGTTCTTCGCGGGGCGCCGCTATGGCCTGGTATCCGCGGTGTTCGCGACCTTTTTCGTGTTGCCGCGGCTGGTCAGCGGTGCGCACTGGTTCACCGATGCCATCATCGGCGGGGTAGTGACCGCGCTGGTGGTGGTGCCGCTGGTCGTCTACACGCCGGTCCAGGACATACTCACGCGTGGCCTCGTGTCCGGTATGCACCGCCTGAAAGGTAGAAGCGGTGCCGAATCGGGTCATCCGTCGCACGGCTTGCGCCGGCACGATTGATTGTCGTGGCCGGTGGCCGCATCGTGCGTGTGTGACGTCACCACAAAGGATGCGCCATGAAACTGCTGATGGTGCTCACCTCGCACGCTGCGCTCGGCGATACAGGCAAGACCACCGGCTTCTGGCTGGAGGAATTCGCCGCGCCTTACTATGTCTTTCGCGATGCCGGCGCGGCGGTGGTGCTGGCCTCGCCGGCCGGGGGCGCGCCGCCGCTGGACCCGGCCAGCGACACCGACCAGGCCCAGACCGCGGCCACCGAGCGCTTCAAGAAAGATGCCGAGGCCCAGCACGCGCTGGCGACCACGCAGAAACTGGCAGACGTGACCGGCGAGCGCTTCGACGCGATCTTCTACCCCGGCGGCCACGGCCCGCTCTGGGATCTGGCCGAAGACCGCGATTCGATCGCGCTGCTGGAGCGTAATCAGGCCGCGGGCACACCGCTGGGGCTGGTCTGCCATGCCCCGGGCGTGCTTCGGCATACAAGGAATGCGCACGGCGGGCCGCTGGTCCATGGCCTCAAGGTCACCGGCTTTACCAATAGCGAAGAGCAGGCCGTGGGCCTGGCCGAGGTGGTGCCGTTTCGCGTGGAAGACATGCTCCGCGACAGCGGTGCTGAATTTTCGAGCGGCAAGGACTGGGCTTCGCATGTGGTGGTCGCGGGCAATCTGGTCACCGGTCAGAATCCGGCCTCGTCGACGGCCACGGCGCGGCTTCTCATGGCCCAGCTGCAGCCCAAATAGCCTCTCGCGTCGGGCGTTTGCGCGCGTATACTCGGCCCATGCCGGTGACCCCATCGCCTATCATTCGCGCCGCCGATCTTGGCGATCTGGCCGGCGTTTACGCGCTCGAACAGGCCTGTTTCGTGCTGGACGGGCAGAGCCGGCGCAGCCTGCGCCATCTCATCGCCCGTGCCCACGGCGATTTCCTGGTCGCCGTGGTGGACGAGGCCGTGGTGGCCGATGTGATCGTGCTCTATCGCCGTGGCAGCCGCGTGGCCCGGCTGTATTCGATCGCGGTCGGCCCGGCCGCTCGTGGCCAGGGCATGGCACGCCGGCTTCTGGAACGCGCGCAGACCCAGGCTGTCGCAAGGGGATGTGGCTTCATGCGGGCCGAGGCGCGGCTTTCCAACGGCGCCTCGCGCGGCTTGTTTGCCGATGCGGGATATCGCGAAATCGCACGACTTGTCGATTATTATCCGGGCAGCAACAGCGGGCACGAAGACGGTGTGCGCCTGGAAAAACAGCTCAACAACTAGCGGGTAAAACGCGTCTATGGCCGAACCGATCGTGGTGGTGGAATCTCTGCGGGACTGGAAAGCGCCCGCGCCTTCGGTACGGCTGGTGCTCGCCGATGACTATCTGGCCGATCCGGCGTTCGCCGAGGCGGATCTGCACGTCATCAACCTGTGTCGCAGTACGCGCTATCAAAGCCTTGGCTATTACTGTTCGCTGCTGGCCGAGGCCCGCGGGCATCGCGTGCTCGCCTCGGTGGCCACGCTGCAGGATCTGTCGCGCAAGATCATCTACGGCAGCGAAATCCCGGCGCTGGCCGAGTATCTCGATCGGCTGAGCGAGGCCGAACGTGCCAGCCTGCCGGCGGCGTTCAACGTCTACCTCGGCCGCTGCGAAAACCCGTTGCTGGCATCTCTGGCGCGGCGGCTGTTCGAGCAGTTTGCCGTGCCGCTGCTGCATGTGGAGCTGCGCCGGCGCGAGGGCAAGGTGGCGGTGGACGGGCTGCGCACGCTCTCGATTCGGTCACTGGACGCCGAACAGGCAGCGTTTCTCGATCGCGCCCTGCAGGCCCACGTCGCCAAGGGTTGGCGCGGCGCACGCAAGCGTCGGGCCGCGCGCTTCGACGTAGCCATGCTCGTGGACGCAGACGACCCGCAGCCGCCGTCGAACGTCGCCGCGCTGGACAAGTTCGTGGCCGCCGGCAAGCGTCTGGGCCTGGAGGTGGAAATCATCGGCCGGCGCGATTTCGGCCGGCTGGCCGAGTTCGATGCCCTGTTCATTCGTGAAACCACGCGGCTGGCCCATCACACCTATGCCTTTTCGCGTCGTGCCGAGCGCGAAGGCCTGGTCGTCATCGACGATCCGACCTCGATTCTGCGCTGTACCAACAAGGTCTATCTCGCCGAACTGCTGACCCGTTACAAGGTGGCCGCGCCGCGCGCCTGTATTTTTGGCGAACGCGAGGTCAAGCGCCTGCCCGAGCTGCTGGGTTTTCCGATGGTGCTCAAGGCCCCGGAAGGCGCGTTTTCGAAAGGCGTGTTCAAGGCCAACGATCGCGCCGAACTCGACGCTATCGCCGCGCGCCTGCTCGACGATTCCGAACTCGCGCTGGCCCAGGAATTCATGCCCACCGAGTTCGACTGGCGGGTGGGCGTGCTCGCCGGCAAGCCGCTGTATGTCTGCCAGTATGCGATGGCGGGCGGCCACTGGCAGATCGTCAAGCACGAAGACAGCGGCGACTACAGCGAGGGCGATTCGGCCACGCTGGCGGTCGAGGATGCGCCCGCCGAGGTCATCGACACCGCGGTGCGCGCGGCCAATCTCATCGGCGACGGTTTGTACGGGGTCGACCTCAAGCAGACCGCCGACGGTATTCGGGTGATCGAAGTCAACGACAACCCGAGCCTGGACGCCGGCATTGAAGATGCCGTGCTGGGGGATGCGTTGTACGACCGCATCATGGGCGAATTCCTGTACCGCCTGCAGCAGCGCACCCGGGCGCCGGGCAAGCGGCGGGCCGGATCGCCGTAAAACCCATGTCGGCAGTGCTTTGTTATGATGCCGGCCTGACAAATTTTCGTGACCGTTCGCCAGAACGGCTGCGTTTGGCACAAGAAAAGGCGTTTTATGACCGACCGTATCGAAAAAGCGGGCCTGCAGATCGGCAAGCCCCTGCATGATTTGATTGAAAAAGCCCTGCCGGGCACCGGCGTCGACTCCGACACCTTCTGGCAGACGCTGGCTTCGCTGGTGGCCGAGTTCGGCGATCGCAACGCGCAGCTGCTTCGTCATCGCGAGGATATCCAGGAAACGCTCGACAAATGGCACCGCGAGCACCGCGGCGATGCCTTCGACAAGGGCGAATACCGCAAGCTGCTCGAAGAGCTCGAATACATCGTCGGTGATGTGGGCGACTTCAAGGTGTCGACCGACAACGTCGACCCCGAGATTGCCACCGTGCCAGGCCCGCAGCTGGTGGTGCCGATCACCAACGCGCGTTTTTCGCTCAACGCCGCGAACGCCCGCTGGGGCAGCCTGTATGACGCCCTCTACGGCGCGGACATCATCCCCGAGGATAACGGCGCCGAGAAGGGCAGCAGCTACAACCCCAAGCGTGGCGCCAAGGTGGTCGAATGGGCGGCCAAGTTCCTCGACGATACCTTCCCGCTGGCTGACGGCTCGCACGCCGATGCCACTGCCTACCGTATCGATAACGACACCCTGGCCGTGGACGTGGGCGACAGCCACACCACGCTCAAGGACAGCAAGCAGTTCGCCGGCTACCAGGGCGATGCGTCTGCGCCCAAGGCCGTGCTGCTGACCAACAACGGCCTGCATTCCGAAATCCAGATCGATGCCAACGATCCGGTCGGCAAGGATCATGCAGCCGGCGTGAAGGACGTGCTCATGGAAGCCGCCGTCACCGCCATCCAGGACTGTGAAGACTCCGTCGCCGCGGTCGATGCCGAAGACAAGGCGCTGGTGTACGGCAACTGGCTGGGCCTGATGAAGGGCGACCTGCAGGAGTCGCTTGAGAAGGGTGGCAAGACCATCACCCGCAAGCTCAACGACGATCGCGAATACACCGCCCCCGACGGCTCCACGCTCACGCTGCCCGGTCGCAGCCTGATGCTGGTGCGCAACGTCGGCCATCTGATGACCACGCCGGCGGTGCTCGACAGCGACGGCAACGAAATTCCGGAAGGCATTCTGGACGCGCTGTGCACCGGCACCATTGCCCTGCACGACCTCAAGCGCAACGGTCCCCACACCAACAGCCGTGCTGGCAGCGTGTATATCGTCAAGCCCAAGATGCACGGCCCGGCCGAAGTCAACTTCACGGTCGAGCTCTTCGAAGCCGTCGAGAAGGGCATCGGCATGGCGCCGAACACGCTCAAGGTCGGCATCATGGACGAAGAGCGTCGTACCAGCCTCAACCTCAAGGCCTGCATCAAACAGGCCCGCGAGCGCACCATCTTCATCAATACCGGTTTCCTTGATCGCACCGGCGACGAGATGCACACCTCGATGGAAGCCGGCCCGATGCTGCCCAAGGGCGAGATGAAATCCCAGCCCTGGCTCAAGGCCTACGAAGACAACAACGTCGACACCGGCCTGGCCGCCGGCCTGCGCGGCAAGGCACAGATTGGCAAGGGCATGTGGGCCGCGCCCGACAACATGGCCGACATGATGGAAGCCAAGATCGGCCATCCGAAAGCCGGCGCCAACTGTGCCTGGGTGCCGTCGCCGACCGCCGCCACGCTGCACGCGATTCATTACCATCGCTGCGACGTGCTGGAACGCCAGGCCGAACTGGAATCGCGCAACGAGGACTACCTCGACGACATGCTCACGATTCCGCTGCTCGACCGCCAGCTCTCTGATGAAGAGATCCAGAAAGAGCTCGACAACAACTGCCAGGGCATCCTGGGTTATGTCGTGCGGTGGGTCGACCAGGGCGTGGGCTGCTCCAAGGTGCCGGACATCACCGACACCCAGCTCATGGAAGATCGCGCGACCTGTCGTATCTCCTCGCAGCATGTGGCCAACTGGCTGCACCACGGCGTGACCAACGAACAGCAGGTGCGCGAAACCCTCGAGCGCATGGCCGCGGTGGTGGATCGCCAGAACGAAGGCGACGCCAACTACCACAACATGGCGCCGAACTTCGACGATTCCGTGGCCTTCCAGGCGGCCTCCGACCTGATTTTCAAGGGTCTGGAACAGCCTTCGGGCTACACCGAACCGGTCCTGCACGCGCGTCGCCGCGAGCTCAAGGCCAAGCGGGCTAAAGGCTGATGCCAGCCACGCCCGTTACGAAAAAGCCCGGCTTCGGCCGGGCTTTTTTGTGGGCTCCATATTCCGTCGGTTGTCAATAGGTTGCGCTATATGTCACGGGCATGGGCTTGCGCCGCATGGCGTGCTCTGTAGGCTGAAATATCGCAAAGACGGGCTTGTGGCTGTCTTTTGATTTATGCCGCGTCGTACGGTTTGGGAGTCATGGGGGAACGGGATGTTGTGTAATAAAGAGCGACGCCTTGTCGCATACGGCTTATTTTGCTTGGGGCTTTGCCTGCCTGTAGTACAGGCCTTAGCCAATCCGGCAGGGCCGGATCAACCGATAGAGGATTCGCAGGTTGTCGACGAGGTTGGCGATGGCGTGCAAGGCGCGATCGATGTGGTAAGCGACGCAACGAATAATATCGTTACTTTGTATACGAGTACTTTTCTTGGCGCTGGCGGCGCCAACATCCTTGCCAAAGCTTATCCGTTGGGCGAACCGGCTGCCGATGCCGAGGTGCTACAGACGCTCTGCTCGACCAATTGCAACCATCGAGAAGCCGCGGCCAGCGGCCGCTCGGATGGTCAGTTTGTGTTGCTTTGGACCGGCGACAACGTCTCCGGCGACCCTGTGCTCTATAGCCAAATGTACGGTACGCAACTGTCGGCGATTGGCTCACGCCAGACCATCGACGCCGCAGGCGCGCTAGAGTACGGGCGGACATGAATAGCAGCGGCGCGGATATCTGCGTTGCGCGCGTGCGTATTCGTGTCGCCTTGGGCGGGCACGACGTTCCCGAAGAGAAGATTCGACAACGCTATGAGCGAAATCAGCGTTATATTGCAGAGGCCGCACGCCTGTGCGATGTGGCCCTGATCTACGACAGCTCGAAAGCATTTCAGCCGCAGCGCTGGGTGCTCACACTTCGAAACGGTGCGGTCGATGCAGCCGACCCCGATCTACCGCTGTGGGTTCGGAGAATCTACGAGGTGTGAGACTGTTTTAGTATCTGGAGACAGAGCGAGGCGCCCCGGCTGTAACGGACACCCAGGTCAGGAGGCAATCCTGACGGCGGTATGACCGAACGACAAACGCTTTCAGGTGACCCCCCCCCGGTCGGATTGATAGCCGCCTCGACCCAGAGCCCCTTGGTTCAAATTGCCGCTTCTAAAAATATCCGTGCGGCCTGAACGGTTGAAGTCAGGCCGCTATTTTCGTCATTCGGCCTCTGGATAAGCTGACTGACTGCATTCCTGTGTTTGCGCGGCTATTGGCGGCCCGTGATTCGTGAATGGTCGCGCTTAGTTCATTAATGACCGAATTGGGCGCCACATCTGTTGCCGTGTCGCTGGATTATTGATCCGACGTCGGAAAGCTGCATCTCTCAAATGTTTCCCATCTCATCGGCAAGACGTCGGCGCACTTTCGCCGGTCGTTTTTCAGATGGATGCGTTCGTATACGCGGCCTGCCAACCCTAGAAGTCATTTAGTTCTATGCCGGGTTAGTAAGCGCGAAGCGCCGATGCAGGCTGGTTGGCTCACGGTATCGGGTTGAAGCTGTGCCTATGCATGCTCAATACATTTACTTCTTCGCGGCTTTTTCGGCGTTAGCTAGCCAAATGGTTGAATAGCCAAAAGTATCATTGCCGGTCTTACCCCGCTGGTCGAGGATTGCCAAGGACAATTCATAACAAGGAGGGGGATATGTCCGATCGGCCATCCGACTCGGCGGCTGCTTACTGGCAGGCCAATATAAGGCTTGTTCTCAAGCTGCTCGCCGTGTGGTTCGTGGTGTCTTACGGCTGCGGCATTCTGCTCGTGGACGTGCTCAATAACTTCTATATCGGCGGTTATCCGCTGGGCTATTTCTTCGCTCAGCAGGGCTCTATCTATGTGTTTTTGTTCCTGATCTTCTTCTATGCCTTCCGCATGAACAAGATCGATCGGGAATTCGGCGTAGAAGAAAAGGATTAGAGCACAGCCATGGATACACAAACCTGGATATATCTCGCCGTAGGCGGCAGTTTTCTGCTGTATTTCGTTATCGCCATCGCCTCGCGTGCCGGCAGCACGGAGGATTTTTATGTAGCCGGCGGCGGCGTCGGGCCGGTCGCCAACGGCATGGCCACCGCCGCCGACTGGATGAGCGCGGCGTCGTTCATTTCCATGGCCGGGCTGATTGCGTTTTTGGGCTATAACGCCTCGCCGTATCTGATGGGCTGGACGGGCGGCTTCGTGTTGCTGGCCCTGTTACTGGCGCCGTACTTGCGCAAGTTCGGCAGCTTTACCGTGCCGGCCTTCATCGGCGCGCGTTATTACTCGAACGTGGCCCGTACGGTGGCGATCATCTGTTTGATCGTGGCCTCGATCACCTACGTAATCGGCCAGATGAAAGGTGTGGGCGTCGCGTTCGGCCGTTTTCTGGAAGTGGAGTTCGAAACGGGCGTGCTCATCGGCATGGGCGTGGTGTTCGTCTATGCGGTGCTGGGTGGCATGAAGGGCATTACCTATACCCAGATCGCCCAGTACATCGTGCTGATTTTCGCCTTCACCGTGCCGGCGATCTTTATCTCGATCCAGCTCACCGGCGTGCCGTTGCCGCAGATTGGTCTGGGTTCGACCATGGCGGATGGCAGCGGGGTTTATCTGCTGGAGAAACTCGATGGGGTGATTACCGAGCTCGGCTTCGACAAGTTCACGAACCCGGAGCATTCGACGCTCAATATCTTCATGCTCACGCTGTCGCTGATGATCGGCACGGCGGGCCTGCCGCACGTGATCATTCGCTTCTTTACCGTGCGCAAGGTCAGCGACGCGCGTAAGTCGGTGGGCTGGGCACTGTTCTTCATCGCGATTCTCTACACGACCGCCCCGGCCGTGGGCGCGATGGCGCGCTTGAATCTGATGGAGACGGTACAAACCGGGCCGGTGGGTACGGAAAGTTCGAACCTCGAGTACGAACAACGCCCGCAATGGTTCAAGACCTGGGAAGGCACGGGCCTGCTCGGCTTCGAGGACAAGAACGGCGACGGCCGGATTCAGTACTACAACGACAAGAATCCGGAGTTCGCGTCCACGGCCGAAGGCTATGGCTGGCAGGGCAACGAGATGGTCAACGTCGACCGCGACATCATGGTGCTGGCCAATCCGGAAATCGCGCAGCTGCCGGCCTGGGTGATCGCCCTGGTGGCCGCGGGCGGCGTCGCAGCGGCCCTGTCGACCGCGGCGGGGCTTTTGCTGGCGATTTCATCGGCCATTTCCCATGATCTGCTCAAGAGCATGCTCAAGCCCGATATCAGCGAGAAGGGCGAGCTCATGGCCGGACGTATCGCCATGTCCGGCGCGATTCTGGTGGCCGGTTATCTGGGCATCAATCCACCGGGGTTTGCTGCGGAGGTGGTCGCCTTGGCGTTTGGCCTGGCTGCGTCTTCGCTGTTCCCGGCGCTGCTCATGGGCGTGTTTTCCAAGCGCATGAACCGCGAAGGCGGCATTGCCGGCATGCTGGCCGGCCTGACCGTGACCATCGTCTATATCTTCCTGTACAAGGGGATATTCTTTGTGCCGGGGACCAACCTGTTTGCCGATAGCGCGGCGAACTGGATGTTCGGCATTCAGCCGGAGTCGTTCGGTGCCATCGGTGCGCTGATCAACTTCGTGGTGGCGTTTTTGGTATCGCGGGCGACCGCGCCGCCGCCGGCAGAAGTGCGGGAACTGGTCGAGAACGTACGCGTTCCCGGCGTTCTACGCTAACCGGTACGAAACACGACCTGCGACTCGAGGCCCCGCTCTGCGGGGCCTTTTTTTATCGCGGGTGCCCGCGTTCACGGCGGGCTGTGTATGGGTGCATGTCGATCGCCGGACGCGGGCCGCCCGGGGCGCTCGCCATGCTAAAGGCCGGCGGCGTTGTCGCGTTGGGAATGTGCTTGGCGTCGGCGTAACGGGCTCTGCTGAGGCCGCTGCCCGGGCCGCGACTGCCGATTATGGGAAAAATCGCCCGCAGCAGGCGACAGCACCGTTTAATAACTGTATGTTGATTTGAAAACGCGATCTTTTTAGAGCCGGTGACCGGCCGTTGAATCGCGACTACAACAATAAATACCCGTCAGTGCAGGATACGAGGAGATCGGCATGATGGACCTGGCGTTTCTAGGAACGGCAACGTTCTGGAAGTATGCGTCCATGCCGTTTATCAGCGCGATAATCGGCTATATCACCAACCGGGTCGCGATCTGGATGATGTTTCATCCGATCGAGTTCGTGGGTGTCTGGAAGCCCTTTCTCGGCTGGCAGGGCATCGTACCGCGCAAGGCCGCCAAGATGTCGGCGATCGCCACCGATACCATCACTGAAAACCTGATCGACAGCGAAGAGATCTTTTCGCGGCTGGACCCGGATGAAGTGGCCGAGAAGTTGACGGGTCCGCTCAACGAAATGACCGCGGACCTGGTCAACGAAGTCATGCAGGAGCATCACCCGAGCGTGTGGGCGCGCACGCCGGACGCGGTTCGCGCCACCATCGTTGCGCGGGTCCAGTCGGCCGTGCCCGGGGCTATTGCCGACACGGTGCGCGACCTGCGCAGCGACGTGAACCAGGTGTTCGATCTCAAGGACATGGTCGTCACTAATCTGGTCCACCACAAGGAGCTGATGAACCGCATCTTTCTGGAAACCGGAAAGGAGGAGTTCAAGTTCATCGCCCGCTCGGGGGCCTATTTCGGCTTCCCGCTGGGCGCGCTGCAGATGGTCGTCTGGATTTTCTTTCAGCCGTGGTGGCTGCTGCCTCTGTTCGGGATGATCGTGGGTTGGTTCACCAACTGGGCCGCGCTCAAGATGATCTTCAACCCCAAGAAAAAGTATCGCGTCGGCCCGTTCGAACTGCATGGATTGTTCTTCAAGCGTCAGGCCGACGTTGCGCGTGCCTATGGTGATCTGGTGGCCAACGAAGTGCTGGCGCCGGCCAATATCCTGCAGCAGGTACTCAAGGGGCCGTATTCGGATCGGATCTTTGCCATCATCGCCCACCACGTGGGTGAAGCCGTGGACGAAAGTGCCGGCCCGGTCGGCTCCTTCATGAGCTGGACGGTCGGCGACGTGAACTATATTCGGCTCAAGCAGACGGCGGTCGAGCGGCTGATCCAGTACACGCCCGATGCCCAGGGCAGTGCGTCGCCTACCATGCAGGAATTCATCAGCTACACGAATCGCACCATGGCCATCGAACAAACCCTGGTCGAGCGTATGCGCGACCTGTCGCCGCGAAAATTCGAGGGCATGCTCCGGCCCGCGTTCGAAGAAGACGAATGGATTCTGATTGCCGTGGGCGCCGGGCTCGGGCTGGCCGTGGGCGTGTTTCAGTTCATGGTGCTGTTTGGCGGCGGCTAAGTGGCGAGTGCCTGGGAGGGCGGTGTGAATCAATACGACTATGAACAGCAGCGCTACGATGCGTTTGCGCCGGAATTCGAGACAGAAGAAAGCGCAGCCTTGCCGCTGGAGCTGTTGCGCCGAACCGCGCTGTGGCTGGGCCGTCGGCCGGTGGCCGGGCTGGGTATTCGCGCATTGCGCCGTGCCGAATACCGTGCGCTCAAAAGTCTGGGCGAACGCCTCGATCGCGCCGGGATCCGTCCGGCCGACCCGCTCGGCAATTCGAGCCCGAACAGCGACACGCTGCCGGCCCAGATCTTCGCGGAACTGCTCGATGCCTCTCGCGGTACCGACCAGCAGGCGATCGAACAGGATTTCTATGTCCGGCTGCTGCGCCAGCTCAATCCCTCGCAGGCCCGGATTCTGGTTCTCATGGCCGATGGCAGCACGTGGCCGATGGTGCATGTGAATGCCGGTTCGCTGCCGGGCATCGGCAGCACGCGCGTGCTGTCCTATGCATCGAGTGTGGGCAAGGAAGCCGGCGTGCTCCTACGGGCGCAGGTGCCGAACTTTATTGCCCATATGTATTCGCTGGGCCTGCTCACGGTCGGCCCGCAATCGCGTGAGCTCGAACCCCAGTATGAAATCCTCGAAGCAGACACGCTGGTGCGAGAGGCCATGGGTTATATCGAAACAGAGCTCAACCAGTACTCGAACATCGAACGCTGCACGATCAGGCTGAGTGAATTCGCGGAGTCGCTGTGTGCCGTGGCCTTGCCGCACGGACGTCCCTGAGTTTGTGACCGTGTTCGTCGCGGCCACGGTTCCGTCGAAACTGCGAGCGTGCGCGCTCAAACCGGCGCGTTCGAGAGCTGTATAATTTGCGGGATGCCATGTTTTTCGCGCCAGAACGCCAGGTTGTCGTGCCATCGCTGTAATCGTTTGGAGATCGAGCGATGCAGCTGAAAGGCTTTGAAGTTCTCGAGCGCCATGGCTGGGTCGGGGTATGGTCCTACGACCTGCAGACCGGGCAGATTCGCTGGTCGGACGGCGTGTATGCGCTGCATGGCGTCGACCCCGCGACCTATACCCCGCAGATCGACTCTGCGCTGGCGTTCTATTCCGCGGATTCGCGCGATGCCTTGAACAAAGCGCTTGCCACGGCGCGCGAGACCGGGACCGGCTACAGCCTTATCGTCCAGCTGGTTCGCGCGGATGGCACGCATCGCTATATTCAGGCCATCGGCCAGGTCGAGTTACGCGAGGGGCAGCTGCCTTTGCTGGCCGGCGCGGTCATTGACGTACACGAACAACACGTAGCGCTTGTTGCCGGTGCCGAGCGAGAGCGTCTGCTTCTCGCCGAGAATACGCGCTGGCGTACAGCCGGCGAGAATGCAGGTCTTGGCTTGATCGATATCGACATGGAAGACAATGTCTATCGACTCTACGGCCGCTTCAACAGCCGGATTGGCCTGAGTCACACAGGCGAATCGGCCATCGATTGCCACAAGTGGTATGCGTGGATACATCCCGACGAGCGCGATGCCCGCCAGGTCCGTATCGAGGCGCACTTGGCCGATCCTTCTTCGGAATACTTTTTCGAATACCGGCTGTTGTTGCCGGATCGCGCACCGATATGGCTGCGCGAACAGGGCAGCGCAGCGCAGACCGAATCGGGGCAGCGTATCGTCGGTACGGTGTCGGACGTGACACACCAGCGCGAGGCGCAGGATGCACTGCGCCGCGCCAAGCGCCGGCTAACCCAGACGTTGGCGCATGCGCCCACCGGCATCGCGCTGGTATCGCCGGAAGGCCGCTGGCTTTCCGTCAACCGCGCCCTCTGCGAGATTCTAGGCTACGACGAGCTCGAATTGCTCAAGCTGACGTTCCAGGATATTACCCATCCGGACGATCTCGAAATCGATCTCGATTACGTTGACGACCTGCTTACCGGCCGCAAGCTTGTTGGCCGCATGGAAAAACGCTATCTCCATAAGCTTGGCCACAGCGTTGATGTACAGCTGGACGTGTCATTGCTGCGGGACGCCGACGAGCCGCTGTATTTCATTTGCCATATCCAGGATATTTCGGAGCGCAAGCAGGCCCTGCACGAATTGTTCGAAGCCAAGGAACTGGCCGATATCACCTTCGAGTCGATCGGCGAGGGGGTGATTCGGATCGATGCGGCGGGTTGCATCACCGAACTCAATTCCGCCAGCGCGGAATTGCTTGGCTGTACACGCGAACAGATCGTCGGCGCCGACTTTGGCGACGTGGTTCAGTTTTATGACGCGGATGACGAAGTCGCGCTCGACAATCCCCTGCCGAAGGTGCTCAAGGACGGCGCCCGGGTGCGGGTACCGATCTTCACCCGCCTGCGGCGCCGCGACGGGCAGTTTATTTCCATCGTCGATTCGATCTCACCGATCCACGACGATACCGGCGCCATCCGGGGCGCGGTGTTCGTGTTCCAGGACATCAGTGAAGCACGGCGGGCGACACAGGAACTCGCCCACCAGGCCAGCCACGATGCGTTGACCGGTCTGCCCAACCGGCGTGGTTTCGATGAAGCGCTCATGCGAACCTGGCTGCGTGTGCAGCAGGGCGCACTGCATGCATTCGTGATGTATCTCGATCTGGATCATTTCAAGGCGGTCAACGATATCTGCGGCCATGCCGCAGGCGACGAACTGCTTCGCGAACTCGCCGACTCCATGCGTTCGCTGCTGCGTGATAGCGATGTGCTCGCCCGTCTCGGGGGGGACGAGTTCGCTGCGATCGTCCACGCCGGCGATGCCGAAGGCGCGCGTATCGTGGCCGCAAAGATCATTCAGAAAGTCCGCAACCATGAATTCCGTCATGACACGCGCGTGTTCAACGTAGGCGTCAGTATCGGCCTGGCCGAACTCGACCCCGGCCTGGACTCGACCGATTCCGTTCTGCTGCATGCCGACACGGCGCTCTATGCCGCCAAGAATGCGGGCCGTAATCGCTACGAGGTCTATCAGGAGCGCGCGGATCACGGCGAGCGGTCGGTGGAAACTGGCGGCGCGGCCGAGCTGCTCCAGCGCGGTCTGGATCAGGACGATTTCACGCTGTATCTGCAGGCGATTGTCGATGCTCAGGGCAACCCTGTCGGCTACGAGGCATTGTTGCGCCTATGCGAGCCCGACGGCGTCATCCGGCCGGAAACATTCCTGCCCATAGCCACCCGGCTGGGCATGATGGGTCGTATCGATCGCTGGGTGCTGCAACATGCGCTGGAACTGATCGACGACTATCGGGAACGGGGGCTCTGGCCCGAGGGCTTTTATCTCAGCATCAATATCAGCGCTATCAGCATGGCCGATCCGCTCTTTCACCGGCAGCTGATCGCCATGCTGGACCAGTGGCAGGCGAAAGGCAGCGAGCTGGTTTTCGAAATCACTGAAAGCGAAGCCTTGTTCGGCGAACACTACCCGCGTCTGATCGAGCATTTGCGAGCCCGAGGCTTTCAGGTCTGGCTGGATGACTTCGCCCGCGGGCATGCCGGCTTCGATGTGCTCAAGAATGCTGTGGTGGACGGTATCAAGATCGATCGCGCCTTCGTACGCAATCTCGAGCACGATCCGGTCGACCGCGCCGTGCTGCGATCGATCGCGGATGTGTCGGCCACGCTCGATCTGCATGTCGTTGCCGAAGGCGTGGAAACCCGGGCCGCCCTGGAGTTGCTCAAGCGGGCGAACGTCAGTCATTTTCAAGGCTATTATTTTCACCGACCGGAACCTGTCGAGTCCGTACTTGTGAAGTCGGCTGGTCCAGCCACGAAGGCATCGACCTCACGATCCGCCGAACCACCGCAGCGATAACTGCCGGACGTTCTGGACCCCGCCAGCCGGTGAGGGCGGCCCGGCGGCTACGGGTTGGCTGTCTGGATTTGCTCGTTTACAAGGTGCGCAACCAATGAAACCGAAGACTGCGAAGTCCCTCTCCGTGCATGCCTTGGTGTTCTGGCTGCTCGGGCTGCTATGCCTTACGTTTGCGTGGGTCGAACAGCTGTCGGCGGCTGAAGTCGTCGCGCCGGCCCATGTACAGCAGGGCGAGTTGGTTTACGCCCGTGTACCCAGCGGTAGCCGGGTGAGCTACGAAGGTCGTGCGCTCGATGTCACCGACTATGGCACCGCGGTGTTTGGTATCGGGCGCGATGCCGCCGGCGTGGCCCGCCTGCACGTCACCCCGCCAGGGCAGGCCGAACGTGTCGTCGAGATCGAAATTCGCCCGCGCGACTGGCCTATAGAGCGTATTAACGGCGTACCGCCCAAGACCGTCTCACCCCCGCCGGAAATCGCGCGTCGCATCGCCCGCGAACAGAAGAAGGTCGCGGCGGCTCGTGCCGACTCGAGCCATGGCCTTGGTTTCGCCGAACATTTTGTGTGGCCGGTACGTGGGCGTATCAGCGGGCGCTTCGGTAATCAGCGGGTTTACAACGGGACTCCCGGTTCGGCCCACTCCGGCATGGACATTGCGGTGCCGACCGGCACACCCGTAAAAGCGCCGGCTTCCGGCACGGTGGTATTGGCCGAGCCCGATCTGTACCTAACCGGCGGCACCGTACTCATCGACCACGGCTACGGGGTCGGCTCGAATTTCCTGCATCTGTCCAAACTGGATGTCGCCGTTGGCGACCAAGTGAAGCAAGGCGAGATCATCGGGGAGGTTGGCGCAACCGGGCGTGCAACCGGGCCGCATCTGCACTGGGGCATGACCTGGTTTTCGACGCGTATCGACCCGTTGCTGGTGTTGCAGCGCGGCAATTGATGTCAGCTTGCACGCCGCTCAAAGCGGTATGCAGATAACGGCCGGGCAGTTTAACGCCCGATTAACGACGGCTCTACGTAGTTGTACGGAGGTCGGCATGTCGTTATGATCAGCGTCCGGGATCGCAACGTATTCGTCGAATATGGCATTGCACGTATATCGCGTCGTGCGCTACAGCGCGTACTGGTATGTCGAGCAACTGGGCACACCGCGGCCGTGCCGAGGTTACCGTTGCCGTGACAATGCCATCGCTCGAGCGATGGATCTCGCCAGCCGGCAGCGGCCAAGCCTCGTGCGGGTGGAAAACGCCGCCGGCGAGGTCGAGATAGAGCGTAACTTTGGCCGGCCTGCCAACTACCGCTCTGCCGGCTGAAGCACCGGAGATGCTCGCGCGTGTCGGTCGTGCCGGCCGGTAGCGGCCTAGGCACGATCTCGCCGACATCGTCGGCCGGCTTTTGCCAACGGATCCAACAGCCGCCCATTGGGTCCACGGTATCGACGTCGACGCGCTTCAAGGCCGGCGGTCTTGCCTCAGCCCGTCACGATCGGACTGCATGACCGGTCCGCCACCTGTTCGCCCGCTTCGCAAGCATTTGAATTAAAAAAGTAATCCGTGGACCGTGAGCGGCCGTTATTCTGCCCGTTCGTCATATCGAAATTACCTTCGTTCTGTCGTGGGCTTGTCATCTTGGGGCCGCATTCTAGCGGGCACTTGAGGCGATGGCCGGCTCGATTCGATCGGGTCGAGCCGTTGCTCGAACCCCCTGAATCTGTCGGCAACGGAGGTGACTTTCATGATTACGGCTGTCGAACATCATCCGGAAGCGCTGTACGGTTTTCTTGCCGCCATGGCGCAAAAGTATTTTCCGCGGGAACGCCTTGGCGAAACCGAGCCCGCCGAGCGCATCGCCGCGCGGGTCATGACTGCGGGTACTTACCGCGACGTGTGCGAACTCGTCGATCTGGCCGGGCGCGACTACCTGCGATGGGTTTTCGATACGTCCCCGCAGCACTGGTTCAGCGCGCCTGCGCGCGAGTACTGGCAGCGACATTTCGATGCCCCCGCCCGCAACGCACCACGAGCACGCCGAGCGGGTGCGCTGGGTCTGCAACAGGCAGGCCAGGCACAGCAGCGAAGCGCAATCGGGCGACAATCAAAACACTAGCCGGCATGTTGAGTACCGGCTTATAGCCCACTCGCCGTCCTGACGGGGCCAGGGCGATGGCCAGGGCCGGGTGCGGGCAGGCAGTGTATTTGCGGCGTGATGGCGGGTTGTCCGCCATCGCGCTCGCGGCGTCGTCACGCATTGGTGCTCGTCGGGAATAAGATATTGAACGGCGAGCCTGGGCGGGGGAGATCTCTTAAGGCTGCACCAGCGCGCGACCGACCGCCTGTAGGCCTCGCCCGCGGCCTCGACCCCTTCAGGAAGTATTCCTTGATACGGGAGGGGCAAAACAATTCCGGATCAGTGGATTGAAGGGCGACCAAGTCACCAGACCCGCGAATCGAAATACGGCGAGCGGCTTCTTATCCCAGCACTTGAGGTGTGGGGGGGAGGGCGCTAGGGCCCGGCAGCGTTATTCTGCGCAACCGGCATGCGAATGGTGGGCCCGGCAGGACTCGAACCTGCGACCAAGGGATTATGAGTCCCCTGCTCTAACCAACTGAGCTACAGGCCCCGTACACGCGGGGAGCACTATATCGGGATAGCCGTAGGTCGCCAAGGATGAATTGGCCCAGAGCGCGGTGACAGGCGGGTCGGTCTGCCGACACACGCCGTTCGGCTGGCGTCGCTATTCGCCCATGCGGGCGCTACTCGCTTATTAGCCCGGCCCGAAAATATAGGTTATTCAATAGATGATTGTTCGGGTTGATAACGCGCTTGTGCGAAAGCACGCGCGTCGTGGCCAACGCCCGTGACCCCACTGAAACAAGTGGCGAACCTTGCCTATGTCCGTGCTTGGCCGTGGCGCGGTTGGTCGGTGCTTGAATGCGACGACTCGGCCTAGCAGACCTCGACGCCGACATTGCGGCTCGTACGGTTAGAGCTGGGGCGCAGCCGGCGACGGTGATGCGGTTGTTCGGACCGAGGCACGCGCATGCTCGGGTATCGCTGCGGCGGAACTCAAGGCTGTTTGGTGGTCGAGTAGTCGAGCCAACGATCACGGTTGGCTTCGTGTTCGGCCAGCCAGGTGATGATGGTATCGGCGGGCATCGGCCGTGACAGAAAATAGCCCTGGATGATGTCGGCGCCGCGATGTAGCAGGTACTGCCACGACTCGGCGTTTTCGATGCCTTCGGCGACGACTTCAAGGCCGAGTTTATGGCCCAGGTCGATGATCAGGTCGACAATGAACTGGTCGGCCGGCGTGTCGGCGAGGCCGAATACGAAGGATTTGTCGATCTTGAGTTCGTCCGGCGCCAGGCTTTTGAGCTGTGCAAGAGAAGAATAGCCGGTGCCAAAGTCGTCGACCGAGATACGTGCGCCTCGGCCTTGCAGGGCGCGCAGGTTCTGCAGCGCACTCTGTGGCTCGCGTAGCAGCGCGCTTTCCGTGACTTCCAGGGTGATGCGTTCTCGGTCCCGGCACAGGGTCAACAACGGCTCGAGGGTGGCCTCGAGTTCGCTCTGGGCGATTTCGTCGGCGGACAGGTTGATCGCCACGCCCAGGGTGATGCCGTTTTCGCGCCAGTCGGTGACATCGCGACAGACGCGCTGAACCACCCATTCGGTGAGCAGCCGGATCTGGCCCGAACGCTCGGCCAGACCGATGAATTCGTCCGGCGAGATCGCGCCCAGCTTCGGATGGTGCCAGCGCGCGAGTGCTTCGACCTGAACGATCTCGGCGTCGCCGAGTGCCATCTTGGGCTGGTACAGCAGCGACAGCTCGTCTTGTTTGATCGCTGGCGCGATGCCCTGGATGATCGCCAGCTCGCGTTGATGCGCCTCGTCCATGCCGGGCTGGTAGAAGAAGGTGGCACAGCGCTGCGCTCGCGAGCCGTCGCGTGCGATGACGGTGCGTCGCCAGGCGGATTCGATATCGTCGGCATGCTCGGGTATACGCACCACGCCGATATCAAGCAGTAGCTGGATCGAGGTGTGCTCCAGGTGCAACGGTTGTTCGACCTTGGCGCGCAGATGTTCGATCGTCGCGAGCACGGCGTCGTTGTCGGCTTGGCATTCGACCAGCACCAGGAAATCGTTGCCCTCGATCCGCCCCAGCGTGTGGGCCATGGTGCAGGCGTTGTTGAGTCGGCCGGCGACGGTCTTGAGTACTTCGTCGCCAAGCTTGTAGCCCAGTGCACTGTTGATACGAGAAAAGCCGTGCAGCGCGATGCGTACGAGGATGACCTGCGCGTCGTTGTTCATCTGCTCGTAGAGCACGTCGCGCACGGCGTTGCGGTTGAGCAGGCCGGTTAGAGCATCGTGCGTGGCCTGGTGGCGTATCCTGTTTTCACGCTGACGCACCGCGATCTGCATGTCGTTGAGCGCGTCGCTGAGCACATCGAATTCGCCGATGCCCTGGGCGCCAGGCGTCTCGTGATAATGGCCGGCAGCCACCGATTCGGCAAATTCGCTTAGCTCGCGCACCGGCTGACTGAGGCGCCGCGCCAGGGCGATGGCAACGAGCGCGCTCAGGCCGATGGTGACTATGAACACCAGGCTCAGACTGCTCGCCATGTCGTAATAGGGCGAAAGCACGGTGTGGCGCGATAACGACAGGGCGACATCGAGCTGGTGGCCGTCGGCGTCGAACAGCGTATGCCGTTCTACCAGGAACGCATCGCTGTCGGTGATTGCCACGTCGCCGTCCGCGTCCTGGGGGCCGGTCGAAAACAGTTCCTGCTCGCCTTCGCGTACGATGAAGTCGACGTGTACGCCGGTCACGCTTGCCACGTTGCGAGCGATGTCGGCATCGACGAGAAAGCCCATGCCGGCCCAGGCGATCAGCCGCGGTGCATTCACCGGAGCGATCACGTACTGATAGGGCCGGTTATCCACCATGATGAGTCCGCTGGCGCTGCCCAGGCGACGCGCGCGGTCGAGTACGCGGCCGAATGGATCGACGTCGGTTTCGGGCTGGGTACGGGGTACCACGGTAATGAGTTCGCCCGACGGGGCGGCAAGCGTGGCCAGGTCGGCACGAGCGCGATCGCCGAAATTGCGGATCACGGTGCGCTGCGTGGCCTCGTCCTGGGTGCCGATTGCGGCTTTGAAGCCGTAGTCGGAAGCCAGGATGTTCACGGTCGTCAGTAATTGTTCGGCACGGACCTCCAGCACGCGGTCGAGCACGCGACTGGCCACCTGCAACGTGTCATGGGCCTGATCGACACGCTGGTTGTAGGTGCGGTGCAAAATCGAAATCGCCACCCCGAGCTCGGCGAGTAGCACGAAACCGAGTAGCGCGATCATGAGCTGGTTTCGAAACGTGCGCGGCCGCAGTGTCATGGGGCCATCCGATCGAATCGCTCGTACATAGGCATGAATATGCTTGATATAGCGCCGGCAGCGATACATCGATAAGGAAATCTACTGAGACGGTATCGGCCGCAGTGCGCGAAGATATAGGTCCTGCAATGATTTGCGACATTCATGCCAAATTACGCGCTTGGCTGCCACCTTGGCACGAGGTCGTATGCCGCCATGGGCGTCCGCCACCACCGTATAAACTTGGCTGCCGACCTCGATAGGGTCGTGGCCGGACGCGTTGCTTGGATGCGCTGGCAAGCGCAGCGGCGATCGGGTGCAGGGCGTTCTCCGAGCTGCGGCTTGCGTGCGTGCCAAGCGTTAATCCGGCACCCCTGCAGCCGAGTATTTCAGCTGTTTTCAACGCCAGCGAAAAATCACCGCCGGCATCTGTCCGCCGTTTATCCTCAATGGTTTCGCGGTCGCAGTGTGTAGCGCGCATCCATACGCATGCGCGCGTTCTACGCGATCGGCGGGCGATTTTTCAGGTTGATAAGACCGCTTAAGGTGAGCGAAGAATGGCTCGCCCAGGCGGTCGTCCATTACGCATCTGGTACGAATCGCTGCCTGCCCGAAAAGGGTATTGCGGCGCCGCGGGTACGGGTTGAGCGCGAGACATACAGCCCCGCGCAGCGTTCGAGCCACGCATTTCGAACGCGCCGCCCGAGCGGCGGCGCGCTGGATGTCCGGGCGGCTATTCGTCGAGGAAGCTTTTCAGGAACGTCGCCCGCGAGGGGTGACGCAGTTTGCGCAGCGCCTTGGCTTCGATCTGGCGGATACGCTCGCGGGTCACGTCGAACTGCTTGCCGACTTCCTCAAGCGTATGGTCGGTATTCATGTCGATGCCGAAACGCATGCGCAGCACCTTGGCTTCACGCGGGGTGAGGCTCGCCAGGGTATTGTGCGTGGCTTCGCGCAGCGACTCGCCCGACGCCGAGTCATCCGGGGCGACCGCGTTGACGTCCTCGATGAAATCGCCCAGATGCGAATCTTCGTCGTCGCCGATGGGCGTTTCCATCGAGATCGGTTCCTTCGCGATCTTGAGGACCTTGCGCACCTTGTCCTCGGGCATTTCCATACGCTCGGCCAGCTCTTCCGGCGTGGCTTCGCGGCCCATTTCCTGCAGCATCTGGCGGCTGATGCGGTTGAGCTTGTTGATCGTTTCGATCATGTGCACCGGAATACGAATGGTGCGCGCCTGATCGGCGATCGAACGGGTGATGGCCTGGCGAATCCACCAGGTGGCATAGGTGGAGAACTTGTAGCCGCGACGGTATTCGAACTTGTCCACCGCCTTCATCAGGCCGATGTTGCCTTCCTGGATCAGGTCCAGGAACTGCAGCCCGCGATTGGTGTACTTCTTGGCGATCGAAATCACCAGGCGCAGGTTGGCCTCGACCATCTCCTTCTTGGCGCGACGAGCCTTGGCCTCGCCAATCGACATCTTGCGATTGATTTCCTTGATGTGATTGACGTTGAGCCCGTTCTCGGCCTCGATCTCGCGAATACGGCCCTGTGCACGCACCAGGTCTTCGCGACGACCGGCAATGGTCGACGAATAACGACGCTTGGCACGGATGAGCTTGTCGAGCCAGACTTCGCTGGTGAGGTTATCCGGCAGCTGGCGTACGAAGTCGCGCCGCGGCATGCCGGCCTCGGTCACGCAGATGGCCAGCATTTCGCGTTCGATGCTGCGGATATCGAGCATCGTGGTGCGCAGCTGCAGGGTAAGGTCGTCCGCGGTCTTGGGCACCAGCTTGAAACGCATGAAGTGCGTAGCCAGCGCGTTGAGCGCTGCTTCCGTGGACTCGTGTTCGCGGCCGTGTTTTTCGAGCGTGGCAACCGCGGTTTCGTGCAGGCTCCTGAGTTGCTTGAACTGGGCCTTGGCTTCTTCCGGGTCCGGGCCGTCGTTGGCCGGCGCCGAGCCTTCGTCGTCGTCGTCGCTATCGGCCGACTCATCCTCGTTGACCACGGGATCGCCGGTGTCGGGGTCGACGAAGCCGACCAGCACATCGCTCAGGCGCTTGTCGTCGGATTCGACCTGGCTCCACAGCTCGAGCAGACGCCCGGTGGTGGCCGGGAAATAGGCCAGCGAGAACATCATCTCCGCCAGGCCTTCCTCGATACGCTTGGCGATCCGGATTTCGCCCTGCCGGTCGAGCAGCTCGACCGTGCCCATTTCGCGCATGTACATGCGCACCGGATCGGTCGTGCGGCCGAACTGCGGATCCAGCGCGGCCAGCGTGGCCGCGGCTTCCTCCGCATCGTCGTCATCGTCTTCGTTGACGGTGTTCTCGTTCATCAGCAGGCTGTCATCTTCCGGTGCGGATTCATGCACCGTGATGCCCATGTCGCTGATCATGTTGACGATATCTTCGATCTGTTCGGGATCGACGATATCGTCGGGCAGCGTATCGTTGACCTCGGCATAGGTCAGATAGCCTTTCTGCTTGCCGTGGGCAATCAATAGACGAAGCTGAGATTTCTTGTCTTTGCTCATGTGATTTTGCTGCGTATGTTGGGCTCGTGGGGCGTGGCGAACGCTGCGGTAACCGGCCATGGTAACAACTCGCGCCCGTTGCGGCGACTTGTGGGCCCGGTGACCGGCCTCGTTCTAACCGGTTTGCTGGCGATAACGTCTGAGTTGCAGAAGTATCTGCTGCATTTCGTTCGCGGCCGCGGTGTCCAGCGGGCCGCGGTTCTGTTGGTCGACCAGTTCGTCGTAGCGCCGGCGCAACGACGCCAGCGATGCGGTATTCGAACCCAGTCGTGCAACGGTCTCATCGAACTCCTGTGCGCGGCTGTCCGGATCGCCTGGCGGCGTCAGGGCCGCCAGTTCCTGCAGCCGGTCGAAAAACCGGTGTTCGCGGTAGCGTTCCAACCACTGCGATACCGATACGTTTGGGGTCTGTGCGAAAAACTCAATCGCCTCGGCGAGAATTGTCGCGCCCGGGGCGTCGGTTTCGCGCAGCGCCGCGCTCTCGTGTACGCGCTGTGCAAGCGCGGTATCGGCAAATAAAAGACTCAGCGCGCGGCTCACCGGGGTCACTCGGGTTTTTTGCTGTATACGGCCTTTATCGGCCGCGGTATTCGAGGTTGAAGGCGTGCCCGCGTACAACGTGCGCAGATCGTCCGCCGGCAGGCGGGCCAGCTGTGCGAGTTCGCCAATGAGTTCGGTGCGAAATGCTTCCGGCGGCAGGGCGTTGACGTACGGCCGAGCCTTTTCGATGAGTGTGGCCCGGCCGTCGGGCGAATCCAGCGACAGACCATCCGTGAGCGCATCCATCAACACGGCCGAGGCGGGTCGCGCGGCGTCTATCGCGGCCTGAAAACGCTGGATGCCGTCTTCGCCGCGTACCATCGAATCCGGATCCTCGCCTTCGGGCACGAACAAAAAGCGCACGCGCCGTGCGCCGCGCATGACCGGCAGGCTCTGATCGAGCGCCTTGCGCGCGGCACGCACGCCGGCTGCATCGCCGTCGAAACAGAACACCACTTCCTGTGTATGCCTGAACAGCGTGGTCAGATGCGATGCGGTGGTCGCCGTGCCCAAGGTCGCCACGGTATTGGCGAAGCCATGCTGGGCCAGAGCGATGACGTCCATATAGCCTTCCACGACCAGCAGTCGCGGCAGTTCGCGCATCGCCTGGCGTGCTTCGAACAGCCCGTACATGTGGTCGGACTTGTGAAACAGCGGCGTCTCGGGCGAATTGAGATATTTGGCCTTGTCATCGCCCAGCGTACGCCCGCCAAAGGCGATGGTGCGCCCGCGCGTATCCCGAATGGGGAACATCAGCCGGTTGCGAAAACGATCGAAGAAACCGCCGCTGTCGCGTTCGATCAGCAGCCCGGCGCGTGCCGCGGCGGCCTGGTCGCGAAGCTCACGGGCGAGTCCGTCCCAGCTGTCCGGGGCGAAGCCGAGACCGTACTGCTTGGCCATGGCGCCGGACACGCCGCGGCGCTTGAGATAGTCGATCACGCCCGGATCGCGGCGCAGCTGGGCCTGATAGAAACGATCGGCGAGGCTCATGGCATCGAACAGGGGATCGCGGGGCGGGCCCGCCGGGGCGCTGTCCTGGGCATCCTGCGGGATTTCCAGCCCGGCGTGCTGGGCCAGCACGTCGACGGCGTCGCGAAACTCCAGCCGATCGTATTCCATGAGAAAGCTGATCGCGCTGCCGTGGGCGCCGCAGCCGAAGCAGTGGTAGAACTGCTTGGTTGGCGAGACGGTGAACGAGGGCGTCTTCTCGTCGTGGAAGGGGCAGCAGGCGGCGTATTCGGCGCCGGATTTTTTCAGCGGCACGCGCGCGTCGATCAGCGACACGATATCCGTGCGCTCGAGTAGCTGGTCGATGAAATCCTGGGGGATGCGCGCCATGACAGGTCAGACCTCCGCTGATCCCGGTAACGATACGGCCCTTTTGCCATGCGCCGCCGAACGCGCGGCGCTGATACACGATCGAGGGGGGTCGTCGGCGAGACGACCGGCCCGGGCTATTGCGGCTGCAGTCGGGCCTTGAGTCGCTGGCTGACCACGGCCATATCCGCCTGGCCCTGCAGCTGCGGCTTGAGCAGGCCCATGACCTTGCCCATGTCGCGCATCGATTCTGCCTGGCTTTCGGCGATTGCCTTGTCGATGGCCTGATCGATTTCGGCATCGGACAGCTGGGTCGGCAGGTAGTTTTCCAACACCGCGATTTCGGCGGCTTCGGCGTCCGCCAGCTCCGGCCGGTTGGCATCGCGATACTGTTGTTCGGCGTCGCGACGTTGTTTGACCATCTTTTCAACGACCGCCAGCACGTCGGCATCGTCGAGGTCGCCACGCTCGTCGACTTCGCGCTGCTTGACTGCGGCCATGAGCATGCGGATCACGGCAAGGCGCTCCTTGTCGCGGGTGCGCATGGCGGATTTCATGTCGTCCTGTAGCTGGGCTTTTAGGCTCAAGCGCGTTCTCCTGTCGAAATAGCGTCCCTGCAACGAAAAACAGCGGCTCTGCGGCCGCTGTTATATGCGTCGATATCGAAAGCCGTGCTTAGTACTGACGCGTGAAACGCTGCTGCTCGCGCTGGAGCTTCTTGGCATGACGCTTGACCGCGGCAGCGCGCTTGCGCTTGCGGGTCTGGCACGGCTTTTCGAAAAACTCGCGACGGCGTACTTCGGTGACAACGCCCGCTTTCTCGCAGCTGCGTTTGAATCGACGCAGGGCGACTTCGAACGGTTCGTTTTCTTTGACGCGTACGCTAGGCATTGAGCAATCACTCTCCGGAAAAATCGGCGGTTTGTCGATCCAGCCATGGGCATGCTGTGGCCCGACGGCTAGAATAAGGCGATGAAGTCTAATCCCTGCGCGCGCGCTTTGCAAAGAAAAAACGTCATCCTCGGTATCGAAAGCTCCTGCGACGAAAGCGCAGCGGCGATCTATCACAGCGAACACGGGCTGCTCGCGCATGCGCTGCACAGCCAGGTGGCGCTGCACGCCGACTATGGCGGCGTGGTGCCGGAACTGGCGTCGCGCGATCATATCCGCAAACTCATGCCGCTGATCGAACAGGTCACCCACGAAGCAGGGGCGCCGCAGCTCACCGGGATCGCCTATACCCGCGGCCCCGGTCTGGTTGGGGCGCTGCTGGTCGGCGCATCGATTGCCGCGGGGCTGGGCATGAGTCGCGGCCTGCCGGTGCTGGGCGTGCATCATATGGAGGGCCATCTGCTGTCGCCGCTGCTCGAACAACGTCGTCCTGCCTTTCCGTTTGTCGCGCTGCTGGTGTCCGGCGGCCATACGCTGCTCGTGCGGGTCGACGGGGTGGGCCGCTACAGCGTGCTGGGCGAGAGCCTCGACGATGCGGTGGGCGAGGCTTTCGACAAATGCGCCAAGATGCTGGCGCTGGGATATCCCGGCGGGCCGGCGTTGGCCGAGCTTGCCGCGAACGGGCGGCGCGATGCCCACGATTTTCCGCGGCCCATGCTCAAGCGCCCCGGGCTGGATTTCTCCTTCTCCGGACTCAAGACCGCGGTCATGCTCGCGGTCAAGGCCGCCGACGACACGCCGCAGGCCCACGCGGATATCGCGGCGAGCTTCGAGCAGGCGGTGGTAGATACGCTGGTCGCCAAGTGCGCGCGTGCGCTCAAACAGACCGGATTGTCTCGACTGGTGGTGGCCGGGGGCGTCGGCGCGAATCGCCACCTGCGGGACACGCTGGCCGAGCGCGGCGAGCGGGACGGATTCGAGCTGTATTTCCCGCAGTCACAATTCTGTACCGATAATGCAGCCATGATTGCGCTGGCGGGGAGTTTGCGCGCCGAAGAAATGCATAGCGGCATCGCCAGTGCCGATGCCGTGGCGCGTTGGCCGCTGGATACTCTGACGGTGCCCGGCGTGCAGAGCGCATAGCGACACGCAGGGCGGCGCGATCGGCATTTTGCTGGCGAGCGGTTGGGTGACCGGTGATACTATTGCGCGTGATCGACGGTAGCCGCCGTGCATAGACCGCGGTAGGCAGGTTTTCGGGAGGCGATTTGGACACGATCTTCATCGAACAGCTCGCGGTGGATGCCGTGATTGGCGTCTACGATTGGGAACGTGAGGCCGCCCAGCGGCTGTTCATCGATCTGGATATCGGGTTTTCGATCCGCGATGCTGCCGCCGACGACGACGTCGACCAGACCCTGGATTATCAGGCGGTCGCCGAGCGCGTCCATGCGTTCGTGAGTGCGAGCCGCTACCACCTGATCGAGACGTTGGCCGAGGAAATCGCGCGCTTGCTGCTCGCCGATTTCGAGGCGTTCAAGGTGACCGTGCGGGTCAGCAAGCCGGGTGCGATAGACCAGGCTGCCAATGTCGGGGTCCGGGTGACGCGTTCTAGCGAAGCATGACGCCGGCGGTGGTCGGCATCGGCAGCAACGTGTCGCCGCATGCCCACATCGCGCTCGCCCTGGATATTCTCGAACAGAGCTTCGGCCCATTATCGACATCGTCGGTTTATCGCTGCCCGCCGGTCGGCATGGCCGGGGCGGATTTCTTGAACCTCGTGGCCCGGTTCGAAACCGCGGCGCCGCTTGCCGAGCTGTGCGCTCAGCTGCGCGATATCGAAGCCGCCTGCGGGCGGGATCGAGCGGCCGCCCAGACGCCGCCGTGTATCGATATTGATCTGCTGTTGTTCGGCAACACGGTACGCGAGCGCGATCCCGAGCTACCTCGCGCCGATATTCTTGCCCACGCCTTCGTGCTCGGCCCCTTGGCCGAATTGCTGCCTGCCGCGCGTCATCCGGTATGCGGCCGTCGCTACGATGCGCTATGGGCGCAAATGGCGGCGCGTTCGATCAGGCTCGAGCCCATCGCGCTAAGCCGCGATGCGCCGTTGACGCCCTGACCACGCACCCGAAACCAAAACGTAACGCTTGCATGAACATGCGCACGCTATAGTGCGCGCTCTTTACGGCCGATAGGCGCACATACGCAGCCGACAGTTTCCTTGCCCGGGGCGAGTCTATGGAGTGGTATCAGATGGTGGTGCTTGCGATCGTGCAGGGCATCACCGAATTTCTGCCGATTTCGAGTTCGGCCCATCTCATTCTGGTCCCGCATTTTCTTGGCTGGCCCGATCAGGGTCTCGGCTTCGATCTGGCCATGCATCTGGGCACGCTGGTCGCAGTGCTGGCGTATTTCAGGCACGACGTGGCTCGGCTCTGGCAGGCCTGGGTTCAATCCATGACGCGTGGCCGGCGCGACGGCGACGTCGCTATGGCCTGGGGGCTGCTGCTGGCCACGATGCCGGCCATCGCGTTCGGGCTGGTCCTGGGCCTTGTCGGCGAATCCATGCTGCGCATCCCCGGTGTGATCGCGACCACGAGCATTGTGTTCGGTATCGCGCTGGGGTGGGTGGATTCGCGCGCGCCCCGCACGCGCGAACCTGATCAGATCGGCTGGCGTGCCTATCTGGCCATCGGTCTGGCACAGGCGATCGCGCTGATTCCGGGGGCCTCGCGTTCCGGTATGACCATACTCGGCGCGCGTGCATGCGGGCTGAATCGTCAGGCTGCGGCGCGCGTTGCCTTCTATCTTGCGATTCCGATCACCACAGCCGCGATTGCGTTCGAAACGGTGTTGTTGCTGCAAACCCCTGCGGAGGATGCCTGGGCCTCAATGGCCATGGCCGCCGTGCTTGCCGGCATCAGCGCGTTTGCCGCCATCCACTATTTTCTGCGCATGCTGCAATCGGTTGGCATGATGCCGTTCGTGGTCTATCGCGTGCTTCTGGGCATCGCCCTGTTCGCGATCTTTGGATGGAACGGCTGACGCGGTCGAGGTGACCGCCGGTAATCAGCGTCGCCCGATCGCCTCGGCTATCGCACGTACGCGCTCGCGTTTGAGTGCGGCGCCGATCTCCGGTCCGCGCAGCCCGCTCGCGGCGAGCTCGCCGGCATCGATCGAGCGGGCGGCGGCGAACGCGGCGCGCGCGGTCTTCGGCTGTTCGTACTGGCGTTTTTCGAAGCCCAGGCGACCGTGTACGTCGGCCACACACACGGCGATCAGCACGTCGAGTCGTTCCGGCCGGCGAAACGCATCGATACCTTCGAACACCTCCAGCATGGTGGCCGGACGCAGTTCGTGCATGCGATGGATATGCGTATGCCAGCGCGTGACCACGGCCGCGGCTTCGCGCACGGCCTTGGGTACGCCCAGCCGACGACTGCAGGCCTGGGCCAGCGGCACGCCCGCGGCTTCGTGGCCGTGATGGCCGGGCAGAATACGGGTGGGCGTGCGTGCCTTGCCGTAGTCGTGGCATAACGCGCCATAGCGCGCTGCAAGTGGCTCGTTGGCGGCGGCGGTCTGAGCAAGAACCAGCAGTGTATGCACGCCGGAGTCGATCTCCGGGTGATGGCGTATGGGTTGAATCACGCCAAACAGCGCATCCAGTTCGGGAAACAGCCGCGCCAGCGCACCGCATTCGCGTAACAGGTAGAAGAACAAATGCGGTTCGTCGTGCATGAGTGCGCGCTCGGTCTCGGCCCAGACCCGCTCGGGCACGAGATGGTCGACTTCGCCCGAACTGACCATGTCCCGTAGCAGGGTCATCGTCTCGTCGGCCACGCGAAAGCCCAGCGGCGCAAAGCGTGCGTAGTAGCGGGCCAGACGCAACAGCCGCACCGGGTCTTCGACGAACGCCGGTGAGACATGGCGCAACACCCGTGCTTCAAGGTCGGCCCGGCCGCCGCAGGGGTCCACCACGGTGCCATCTTCGCCGCGCGCCATCGCGTTGATGGTCAGGTCGCGTCGAACCAGGTCGTCTTCGAGGCTGACGTCGGCGCCGGTATGGAACACGAAGCCGTGATAGCCGTGCCCGTGCTTGCGTTCGGTGCGGGCCAGCGCATGCTCTTCATTACTCTCAGGATCGAGAAAGACCGGAAAGTCGCGCCCCACCGGCCGATAGCCGGCCGCGCTCATCTGCTCGGGGGTGGCGCCTACCACCACCCAGTCGCGATCGGATACGGGTAGCCCCAGCCATTCGTCGCGCAGCGCACCGCCTACCAGATAACGTTGCATGGCCTTGGCGCGCTAGCGGCTGGCGGTCTGTTCGCCGTAGCCGGGTTTGATGTCGTCGATGCGGTCGTCCAGCGGCACGATGTTTTCGTGCAGGCGCGACTGGAAAACGGTCATGTGCGACATCGCCCGCTGTACGTAATTGCGGGTTTCGGTATAGGGGATATTGGCGATCCAGATGGTCGGGTCCATGTCGTCATCGGGTAGCCAGCGCGCAATGCGCTGTGGGCCGGCGTTGTAGCTGGCGGTGGCCATGGCGATGTTGCCATCCCAGCGCTCGAGCATCTGCGCGAGATAGCCCGTACCCAGCTGGATATTGATTTCCGGCACGGTCAGCGCGCTGCTCGACGGCGCGGCCGCGTTCATGCGCCGGGCGACCAGACGCGCCGTGCCCGGCAGCAGCTGCATCAACCCGACGGCGCCCGCAGACGAGCGGATCGCGGGTTGAAACAGCGATTCGGTACGCATGATAGCGAACACATAGGCCGGGTCGAGGTCGTTATTGTCGGCGAACTGGCGTACCGCATCGCTGTAGGGCGTGGGATAGCGGATATCCAGATCGTCCCAGTAGTCGGCCCTGGCGAGGGTGATGATTGCGCGCGAATGCCAGCCCCATTCATGTGCGATGCGTGCGGCCTGGCCGAGCGCGGCCGGGTCGAGACCGTCGATTACGACATTCCATTCCTGTCCGGCGGCATGGTCCATGCCCAGCGCGCGCAGCTCGTTGGCGCGCGCCAACGCCGGCTTGGCTTCGACACGGGCACGCACGGCGCGATCAACCGCGAGCGGGCGTTCATTCAGGCTGTAATCCTGGTTGAGCGCGTCGGCCGCGAGGTAGCCGTGGTAGCTGCGCTCTTTCGCCAGCGGCGCATACAGCGCGCGGGCCTGTTCGCTACGGCCCATGGCCTCGAGTGCACGGGCGTGCCAGTAGCGCCACTCCTCGTCGTCGGCGATCGCAGGGGGCAGATCGTTGATGGCATCGACCACCAGCGGCCAGCGCTGGTTGTAGATCGCGGCCCTGATTTCCCAGCCGAGCGCATGCTCGTCGTCGCGCATGCGGTTATGGTCCATGCGCGCGAACCAGACCAGGGCCTGCGATTTCTGGCCCTGGGCATAGAGCAGGGCCAGCTGGCGCTTCATGTCGTGACGCTGGGCTTCGTCGAGCTGCAGGCGGTCGGCCAGCGGCGTGAACAGATCGGCCGCGCCGTCCAGGTTGCGCAGGGCATAGCGTTTGAACGCATAGACGGCGATATCGCCGTCGAGCCCGGCGGAGGCGTGGTTCAGATTCGCCGGGGTTTCGGCCACGTTGAGCCATTGTTCGGTCTGTGTGCGCCGATCGGCCGGCAGCTGGCGCGCCAGATAACGGGTCAGCCCATACTGGCCGGCGAGCACGGCCAGGCGTGCGCGTTCGAGAATTTCATCCGCGCCGAGCAGGCCCTGACGCTCGAGCCAGGCGAATACCGGGTCGCAGGCGTCCGGCTGGCTGCGACCGACCCGCCAGAGCGCGAGCGCGTCGTCGCGTGGGTTTTCGCCCATCTGGATACGGGCGTTGACGGCGCGACAGGTCGCCGTTGTGCCGTCGCTGTCGCGCGTATTGGCCAGCAGCATCGACCAGCGCCCGCGGCGCGCGAGGCTCGGCAGCCAGTTGCGGCGCAGGCTTTCAGCTGGCGGCAGGTCCGGGTTGGCGCTGATGAACGACTGGATCTGGCTGTCGAGCGCCGTGTTGGCGTTCGTGTCCAGGCGGTAGCGCAACTCCGCCGCGCTCAGGTAGTTGTAGAGCGGGTAGGTTTGCAGCTGGGAGCGCAGGTCCGGGTGCGCGTCGAGGCGGCCCTGCTGGGCGGCGGCGAGCGCATCACGGAAGACTGCCCGTTGAGAGCCGTCGGCGGCCACGCTCGTGCCCGCGCAGAGCAATAGTACGGCCAGAAAACACAGGCGCATGGTGATGGAGGCGTTGGAGCTATTCACAGCCGCGAGTGTAACGCACGGCGGGCAGCCTGGCGGGCGTTAGGGAAGCTCTGCATAAATCTGTCACGGTCGCGCCGGCGTGCTTTGCGCGTGATTGACAAGGAAGTGAGAGCGTAGCGTGCTCGTTGCACGGTAGCGAACACTGACGCCGATCAAGCGCGCGCAAAGCCGGCGGCCCGCAAGGGGTTCGGCCTCACAGACGCCGCGGCTGCGTTGCCAAGCTTGACCTGCCAAAAAGGCAGGCGCTGCGCTTGGACGCCTTGCCGCACCGTCTGTGAGGACTCGAACGCGATCCGTGAGAGGTTTATGCAGAGCTTCCTTAGTTCGCTTGCGTATCGTCGTCGACGTTGACGGCCACCGCGTCGGGCAGCAGCGTAACCCCGCTCGGGTCGCACTGCATGACCGCATCGTGCAGGGCCGTAATCGCTCGTGGGCGGGGAAAGCTCTTGCGCCAGGCGATGGCAATACGGCGCATGGGCGCATCGCCGGCAAAGGGGCGTGTTTCCAGCAGGCGCGACTCTTCCGACAGGCCGGGGATCGACGAGCGCGGTAGTACCGTCACGCCGAGGCCGCTGGCGACCATGTGACGAATGGTTTCCAGGCTGGAGCCGGAATGGGGCTGACGTTCGCGCTCGCGGTCGCGACAGTCCTCGCATAGCGCGAGCACCTGATCGCGAAAACAGTGCCCTGGCCCGAGCAGGAGCAGATCCTCCTCGGCGAGTTCGTTGGCATCGATTTCGTCGCGCCGGGTCCAGCGGTGCGTTTGTGGCATAACCACGACGAACGACTCGTCGTACAACGGCCAGCTTGCCAAACCGCCGACCTCGTAGGGCATGGCCACGATTACCGCGTCGAGTTCGTTGTTACGCAGCTGCTGGGTAAGCGCGCCGGTAAAGTTTTCTTCGATGATCAACGGCATGTCCGGCGTGCTTTCGCGCAGTGCCGGAATCAGGTGTGGCAGCAGATAAGGGCCGACGGTATAGATCACGCCCAGCCGCAGCGGTCCCTTGAGCTCGTCGCGGCCCTGTTCGGCCACCGTTTCCAGTGCGCTGACCTCGCCCAGAATCCGATAGGCCTGTTCGATGATGCGGCGGCCGATCGGCGTGACCCGGGCCTCGCCGCGATTGCGTTCGAATACGGTGACGCCCAGCTCGCTTTCGAGCTTCTTGACCGCCACCGACAGCGTGGGCTGACTCACAAAGGCGCGCTTGGCGGCCCGGCCAAAATGGCGTTCCTTGTCGAGCGCGATCAGATAGCGCAGTTCGGTGAGCGTGATATGCATCGCGTGACGAATCTCATCCTTCGACCGGCTTACGGCTTAATTCTCGCCGAGCCAGTCGCGAGGGCGAAGAAAATCCTCGTAGAGCGCGGCTTCGGGGCTGCCGGGTATGGGCTTGTAGCCATATTGCCACGATGCCAGCGGCGGCATCGACATCAGGATGGACTCGGTACGCCCGCGCGATTGCAGGCCGAACAGGGTGCCGCGATCGTAGACGAGGTTGAACTCGACATAGCGCCCGCGCCGATAGAGCTGGAAATCGCGCTCACGCTCGCCGTAGGCGTGGTCACGACGGCGTTCGACGATCGGCACATAGGCATCGATAAACGCCTGGCCGACGCTGCGTATGAACGCAAAGCTGTCCTCGAAGCCGAGCTCGTCGAAATCGTCGAAGAACAGGCCGCCCACGCCGCGGGTTTCTTCCCGGTGCGGCAAATAGAAGTATTCGTCGCACCAGGCCTTGAAGCGAGTATAGAGATCGTCGCCAAACGGCGCACAGGCATCGCGCGCGGCCTCGTGCCACGCAATCGCGTCTTCTTCGAAGGGGTAATAGGGCGTCAGGTCGAAGCCGCCGCCGAACCACCACACCGGGTCCTCGCCGTCTTTTTCGGCGACGAAAAAACGCACGTTGGCGTGCGCGGTGGGCGCATAAGGATTGCGCGGGTGGATGACCACCGACACGCCGGTGGCAATGAACGAACGGCCGGCAAGCTCGGGGCGGCGTGCGGAAGCCGAGGCCGGCAGGTTGTCGCCGGTGACCCGCGAGAAATTCACGCCCGCACGCTCGAAGGTGTCGCCCTCGGCGAGCACGCGGGTGTCGCCGCCGCCGCCGGCCGGGCGCTGCCAGGCATCGATATGAAAATCCAGACCCGGTTCCAGGTCGGCCAGGCGCTGGCAGATATGGTCCTGCAGTTCGCGAAACCAGGCGATGACGCGATCGGAATCGATGCTATCGGCGCTCATGCTCAGCCTCCGCGCAGGGTGTCGCCGGTGCGCGCATCCCGAATGGTGCTGGCGCGACCGGGCGTATCCGGTACGCCGCCCAGAATCATGTCGACGCCGTCATGCGGCTGACTCAAGCGCGCTCGCGCCTGCCAGCTATTGCGGACCGGCGGTCGTGCGCTGACGTTCGCGCTGGTCGAAACCAGTGCGCCGCCAAAGGCCCGGCACAGCGCGGCGCTGTCGGCATGGGCGGTCTGGCGCAGGGCGATGGTGTCGTGCGCGCCGGTCAGCCACCAGGGCGTATCGTCGGCGGCGGGCAACAGCCAGGTCAGAGCCGCCGGCCAGCTTTGGGTGGCACGATTCCATGCCTGGGCCGCGTCGGCGGCGACGAAGGGCGCAAGCTGGTCGCTGTCGGCGCCGATCAAGATCAGGCCCCGATCGATCTTGCGACGCTTGATCGTGAGCAGCCGCAGTACGGCGGCCGGGTCCAACGGGTCACAGGCCAGCCCCCAGACGCCTTCGGTGGCATGGGCAACCACGCCGCCATCATGAAGAATACGCGCAGCGCGGCGCAGGCGATGGGCACTCACGCGCACACCGGCGCGCTGGGGATGACGGCTCATAGATATTCGATCGAATCAGGCAGCCGCGGCTCAGGCATCGCCCTTGCCGGCGGCTTTCGTGCTCGACTTGGCCGGCGCCTTCTTGGCCGCTGTTTTCTTGGGGGCCGCCTTGGCCGTGCTCTTGGCCTTGGTCGCAGTCTTGGCCGCGCCGTTTTTCTTGGCCGTGGTGCTCTTGGCGGTCTTGGCGCTCGACTTCGTCGTCGATTTGGCGCTGGACTTTGCGCTGTCCTTTTTCGCAGCCGCGCCCTTGCGCCCACGCTTTTTCTTCTCCGGCGCCTTGGCGATGATTTCCTGGCATTGTTCCAGGGTGAGGTCGGCCGGCTCCTGATCCTTGGGCACGCTGGCGTTCTTCTTGCCATCGGTGATGTACGGGCCGAACGGGCCGTGCTGGACCTTGATGCCTTCGGCCTCGAAGTGCTTGATCAGCTTCTTGGCGTCGGCTTCCTTCTTTTCGGCGATGACCTCGAGCGCGCGTTCCTTGGAGATGGTGTACGGGTCGTCTTCCTTGATCGACGCGAACTTCTTGCCAAAGCGCACATAGGGGCCGAAGCGGCCGATATTGACCTGGATTTCCTCGCCCTCGGGGGTTTCGCCCAGATCGCGCGGCAGGTTGAACAGATACAGCGCCTCGTCGAGGGTGATCTTGTCCATGTCCTGGCCCTTGCGCAGGCCGGCGAACTTGGGTTTTTCCTCGTCGTCCTTGGAGCCGATCTGCACGAACGGCCCGAAGCGGCCGATACGCACGATCACCGGCTTGCCGGATTTGGGGTCGGTGCCGAGCTCGCGGGCCTGGGCGACTTCCTCGCGCGACAAATCCTGCTTGGATTCGATCTGCTCGGAGAAACGATCCCAGAATTCCCTCAGCAACGGCTGCCATTGCTCTTCACCTCGCGAGACGGCGTCGAGCCGGTCTTCGAGGTTGGCGGTGAACTCGTAGTCCACATAGCGGGTGAAGTGATCGGTGAGGAACTTGTTGACGATCTTGCCCAGCGGCGTGGGCATGAACGCCTTGCCGTCCATTTCGACGTATTCGCGATCCTGCAGCGTCGAGATGATCGAGGCATAGGTCGAAGGCCGACCGATATCGTATTCCTCCAGCGTTTTCACCAGCGCGGCTTCGGTAAAGCGCGGCGGCGGCTCGGTGAAATGCTGGGTGGGTACGATCTCGGCGAGCTTGAGCAGCTCGTTTTCTTCCAGATGCGGCAGGCGCTTGTCGGCGTCGTCGTCGCCCTTGTCGTCGTCCTTGCCTTCCTTGTAAACCGCCAGAAAGCCCGGCTCGCGCAGGGTGCGGCCCGAGGCACGGAACAGATGCTTCGCATCGTCGCCGGCGGCGAGATCCGCGGAGACGGTATCGAACAGGGCATGCATCATCTGGCTGGCCACGGTGCGCTGCCAGATCAATTCGTAAAGACGCGCCTGGTCGCTGGTCAGGTTCGACTTGATTTCGTCCGGGATGCGCGCGCTTTCGGTCGGCCGGATGGCCTCATGCGCTTCCTGGGCGTTCTTGGACTTGGTCTTGAAGCTGCGCGGCGCGTCCGGCAGGTTCTTGTCGCCGTAGCGCTTGCCGATCATCGAGCGCAGTTCGCTGACCGCGTCCGCGGCCAGGCTGACCGAGTCGGTCCGCATGTAGGTGATCAGGCCGGTCGCCTCGGCGCCGTCGATGGATACACCTTCATACAGGCTCTGGGCCGTGCGCATGGTGCGCTTGGCGGTGAAGCCGAGCTTGCGCGCGGCTTCCTGCTGCAGGGTCGAGGTGGTGAACGGCGGTGCCGGGTTGCGCTTGCGCTGCTTGCGATCGACCTTGACCACCCGCAGCTGGCCCTGAGCGGCGCTGGTGAGCGTTTCCAGGGCCGCATCGGCGCTGCCCTGATTGTTGACCGTGAACTGTTCGACCTTTTCGCCGTCCAGCTGCGACAGGCGCGCGGAAAACGGCTGGGCGTCCTTTTCGACCTGGGCTTCGATCTTCCAGTATTCCTGGGGCACGAAGGCTTCGATCTCGGCATCGCGCTCGCAGATCAGGCGCAGGGCAGGCGACTGTACGCGCCCGGCGGACAGGCCACGCTGGACCTTGCGCCAGAGCAGCGGCGAGAGGTTGAAACCCACCAGGTAATCGAGCGCGCGACGTGCCTGCTGGGCGTTGACCAGGTCGTCCGAGATGGTGCGCGGGTTGGCCACGGCCGAACCGACCGCTTTCTTGGTGATCTCGTGAAAGACCACGCGGGCGACTTCCTTGTTTTCGAGCAGGCCGCGTTCGCGCAGCAGCTCCAGCAGATGCCAGGCAATGGCTTCGCCTTCGCGATCCGGGTCAGTGGCCAGCAGCAGGGCGTCCGACTTCTTGAGCGAGCGGGCGATCTTGTCGACCTGCTTGGCGTTGCGGTCGATGATGTCGTAGCGCATCGCGAAGTCGTGCTCGGTATCGACCGCGCCTTCCTTGGGCACGAGGTCACGCACATGGCCATACGAGGCGAGCACCTCGTAGTCCTTGCCGAGATATTTTTCGATCGTCCGGGCTTTGGCCGGCGATTCCACGATGACGAGATTGCGACTCATCGATTCACGCTATATTTAAGGATTGAGGCCTGCACTCATGCGCAGGGCGCTGCACACTAGCATAGCCTTTGAAGCATGCGCGACCGAGGCGCGTCAACCGCGACGGCTCGTTCGAGGCTCGTTTCGGGCCTTTATCGAACCGGCGCGCTTAGCTAGTGGCTGGCGCCGGGGGATTCGGCATGGATCATCGCTTCCATGCGAGCGTAGGCCTGATCCTGCCCGCTGGACGACAGCACCATCATCACCACCCACTTGAGCTGCTCGATCTCGGCGCCTTCGAAGGCATCCTCGGCCAGCGCCATCATCCGATCAATCACGATCTCGCGGGCCGTGGCGCTGAGCACGCCGGCCTGCTGCAACGACTCAAGATAGCCGCGACATTCGGCGTCCAGAACCTGCATTTCCCGTTCGGCGTACACGCGGATGGCGTCGTCGCTGGGGGTGTCGGCCATGGACTGGCCGGCCGGATCGGTGGCCCGAATCCAGGCAAAGGCGTCGTCGATCTCGTCGTCGAAGAAGCCGGCATCGCCCAGATCGTCGCGCACGCTGGACATATGCTCGGCATCGGCCAGCGAGAAGTTCTCGAACAGATAGAGCAGCACGTCGAGCAGGTTTTCGTTCATCGGCGCAGATCCGTCGTATGTGAACCGTAGCGTTCATCCAGCCCCGCGATCATGACACGGTGCGGGTATAGGCACCGCCCGGGCCGGCCTGGACACGACCTTCCAGTTCCAGGATGAGCAGACTCGATGATACCGCATCTGCCGACCAGCCTGTACGGGCGACCAGATCGTCGACCCGGGCCGGGCCATGGCCAAGGGCAGCCAACAAGGCGGCATGCGTGTCGTTCTCGGCCGGCGCTCCAGCGGTGTTTTCGGCGTCTTCGCTTTCATGATCAGACGGATACGAAGCCGGCCGACGATAGCCGTCGAGCACACCGGCGATATCCTCGAGGATATGCTCGGTAGTCTCGACCAGCTTGGCCCCGTCGCGAATGAGCTGGTGGCAGCCGCGCGCCAACGGATTGTGAATCGAGCCGGGCAGGGCGAACACTTCGCGCCCGGCGGCACTGGCCATCCTTGCGGTGATCAACGAGCCCGAGGCGCGTGCGGCTTCGACCACCAGCGTGGCCGTACACAGGCCGGCAATGATGCGGTTTCGGCGCGGGAAATTGCCGCGGGCAGGCTCGGTGCCCAGACCGAACTCGGAGAGCATCAGGCCTTGGGCGACGATGCGTTCGGCCAGATCCCGGTTCATGGCCGGATAGACGCGGTCCAGTCCCGTGCCACAGACCGCGATGGTCATGCCGTCGGCGGCGAGTGCGCCTTCGTGTGCCGCGGCATCGATACCCCGGGCCAGGCCCGAGACGACCACGAGCCCGGCGCTTGCCAGCGCATGCCCGAACTCGCGCGCTGCTTCCAGCCCGGCGGGGCTTGGGTTGCGGCTGCCCACGATCGCGATTGCCGGGTAGTTGAGCAGTTCGGTATCGCCCACGCCGTACAGCCAGGGCGGGGCCGGATCGAGCTCGGCCAGCGCGTTCGGATAGTGGCGATGAGCGCGGGTGATGAAATGACGGTTCGGCGCGTCGAGCCAGCGCTCGGTTTCGGCGACGCGGGCGTTGTCGCCCGCCGCAAGGGTGGCACAGGCAGCGCGCGGCACGCCCAGTTCGCGCCAGGCGCGCTCGCCGGCCGCTACCGCCCGTTCGGCGCTGCCGAAATGGTCGATCAATCGGCTGCCCAGGGTCGCACCGATGCCTGGTGTACACGCCAGCTGCAGCTCGGCACGCGGGATCATGGCCCGGCTCGATTCCCGCACGCGGGCGCTAGCGCGCCGGCGTGCGCACGAAGTCGTCGATATGCACCGCGCGCTCGGCGCGCATGATCACTGCAAAGCTCACCCGTTCGTCGGTCTTGAAGACCAGCAGCTCGCCGGACTTGAGTTCGGGCAGGCGCACCTGGCCGCCCTTGACCGGGTCGAGCACCACGCGACCGGCTTCGAAGATATCCAGCACGTGGCCGCGTTCGATGCCGTCGCTGCGGCCCACGCTCAGGGTCACTACCTGATACTGGCCGATGGCCGATACGCCGTCGTACACCGAAATGATGCGGCCTTCGACACGGTGATCGGGCGCATGCGGATAGAAATCGCGCACCAGATCCTCGGTTTCCAGCGGCAGCAGCCGATCGGCCACCAGCGCTTCGCGATAGCTCTTGGTGATCTGGGCCTTGGCGACCGGACCGGGTTCGATGATCTGGATTTCACCCACCGGCACGGCCTGTTGGCCGATGATTTCGCCGGTGTCGGGATCCTTGTACGGGCCGGCATCGCGAACGAGGCTGAATCGGCCGTCATCCTGGCCCTGCGTATCCACGCCGCGCACGTAGCTCACGGTGCCCTTGCCGCCGACCAGGTGCTCGTCCAGGAAGGACACGATATAGGGGGCGTCGGCGAGCTCTTCGGCACTTACCAGGCGCGGGCCGGTAATGAACGGCCGGATCGCATCCATGGGTATGGTGGCGATCGATTCCAGCGAGCTTTCACGGATGCGCGGCGAGAGCACCTTGGTGCCGGCCCGACGCAGCTGGAAGTTGCCATCGGCGTCGCGGGTGAGAATGAGCACATCGCCCGGATAGATCAGATGCGGGTTGGCGATATCCGGGTTGGCGTACCACAGCTGTGGCCAGTACCAGGGGTCGCGCAGGTAGTAGCCCGCGATATCCCAGAGCGTGTCGCCCTTCTTGACCACATAGCGCAGCGGCGCATCCGCGCGTAGCTGCTGGTTGACCGTGTTTTCCTGCACGACGGGCGCCGCGCGTTCCGGCAGCGGCGTGGACGGGGCGGGGGCCAGTTCGGGCTCGGCCTTTTGATGAGCGCAGCCGCTCAAGACGGCCGCGAGGGCCAGGGTCAGACCGGTGCCGGCACACTTCATGGCCTGCTTCAAATCGTTATACTCTCGCATCCAGGACGCGCCCCCAATGATTGACCCCATACCAAGACAGCTGACGGTCAGCTGCCCTGCAACCCCTGCACAAACAGATGCCGGCTTCTGCCCGGCATTTGTTTTTGCAGGCTTAGCGGCCGCTGGCTGCGACGCGCCTGCCTGTGCATACTCGCGCTATTGCGCCGATATGGAAAGTGTTTTCCTGTCGGATCGATAGCGCTCGAACGTGCCATGCCACGTGTTTTTCGTTATCGGCCAGTCAGATCGTTTATTGATGGCCGGCCCACTTGTGACGCACACCACCGATAGAATATGGCGATTCTAGAGATTTTGCATTTCCCCGATCCCCGGCTGCGCGAACGCACCGAGCCGGTCACGGTTTTCGACGAAACGTTGTCGCGTTTTATCGACGACATGTTCGAAACCATGTACGACGCACCCGGCGTGGGCCTGGCCGCGACCCAGGTCGGCGATACGCGCCGCGTGGCGGTCATGGACTGCTCGGAAGAGCGCAACGAACAGATCGTGATGTGCAACCCGGAAATCCTATCCGCCGAGGATCTGGAAACCGTCGACGAAGGCTGTCTGTCGGTGCCGGACCACTACGACAAGGTCAAACGCTATGCCCGCGTTCGCTTTGCGGCCCAGGACCGCCACGGCGAGCGCTACGAGATGGAGGCCGAAGGCCTGCTTGCCCAGTGTGTGCAGCACGAACTGGCGCATCTCGACGGCGGGCTCTATATCGACCAGCTGTCCCGGCTCAAGCGCGAGCGTATTCGCCGCAAGCTCGCCAAGGCGGCCCGCCAGCAACCGGCGACCGAAAGCGACGCATAACCCGTGAACATCGTTTTTGCCGGCACGCCCGAATTCGCACTGCCCTGTCTGGATGCGATCGCCGCCAGTTCGCATCGTCTGACCGGCGTACTCACCCAGCCGGATCGGCCCGCCGGGCGCGGCCGCAAGCTCGCGGCATCGCCCATCAAACAACGCGCGCTGGAACTCGGCGTGCCCGTACAACAACCGCTGTCGCTCAAGAAGGAGGCGGCGTTCGACGAACTCGCCGCGCTTGAACCCGATCTGATGGTGGTGGTCGCCTACGGGCTGCTGTTGCCGAAGAAGGTGCTGGCCCTGCCGCGTTATGGCTGTATCAACGTGCATGCCTCGCTGCTGCCGCGCTGGCGCGGGGCCGCGCCCATCGCCCGTGCCATTCTCGCCGGCGATAGCGAAACCGGCGTGACCCTCATGCAGATGAACGCGGGGCTGGATACCGGGCCCATGCTCGTGCGCCGGGCGGTGCCTATCGATAGCGATACCACCGCGGGCGAGCTGCACGACCGGCTTGCGGCGCTGGGTGCGACCGAGCTTGCCGAACTGCTCGGCCGCGTCGAGCAGGGCGTGAGCGGTGAAATACAGGACGACGCCCAGGCCTGCTATGCGCGGCGGCTGGACAAGGGCGAGGCCGCGATCGACTGGCGGGCCGGCGCCGACGAAATCGCGCGCGCGGTGCGTGCTTTCGTGCCCTGGCCGGTGGCCCATGCGCAATTGAACGGTCAGCCGGTGCGTTTCTGGCGGGCGGCTCCTGCCGCAGGCGCGAGCGGCGAACCGGGGACGGTGGTCGCGGCGAGCCCGAAAGGTATCGATATCGCCACCGGCGCCGGCACCCTGCGGGTCACGGAGCTGCAGCTGCCGGGCAAGAAGCGAATGGACGCCGCCGCGGCGGTCAACGGGCGCGACTGGGTCGGTCAGCGTTTTGAGTAAATCGCGACCTCGCGACAGGCAGCCGGCCCCGGTGGAAGGCGCAGCCGCCCGCGGCTGGGCCGCACGCTGTGTTTCGGCCGTAATGAATGATCGTCGCAGCCTCGACGCGGCGCTGTCGGAGCTGCCGCCGCAGATGAGCGGCGCCGACCGGGCGCTGACCTCGGCGCTGGCCTACGGCGTGTTACGAGACTATCGCCGCCTGGAAACCCTGCTGGCACCGCGCCTGTCGCGCAAGCCGCAGCCGCTGCTGCGGGCACTGTTGCTGGTCGGGTTGTTGCAGCTGGAGGCCATGCGTATTCCGGCCCATGCTGCCGTGCATGCGACGGTGGCGGCCACGGCGATGCTCAAGCTCGGCAAGGCGCGGGGCATGGTCAACGCCATTCTGCGGGGCCATCAGCGCGAGGGCGCAGACACCGGGTCGGGCGAGCTCGCGCCGGGCGTGCGCTACGGCTACCCCGACTGGCTGGTGCGCATGGTTGAAACCGACTGGGGCCGTCTCTGGCCGGATGTGCTGGCAGCCGGCAACCGGCCGGCACCGATGCATCTGCGCGCCAACGCACGGCGCTGCGATCGCCATGTCGCGATGCAACGTCTGGCCGAGGCCGGGATCGCAAGCGAAGCGGTTCGCGTATGCGACAGCGTATTCACCCTCGACACGCCGATACCGGCACGCGAGCTGCCCGGTTTTGCCAGCGGCGACGTCTCGATACAGGACGGCGCCGCCCAGCTCGCCGCCGGCCTGGTCGGCGCCCGCGCCGGCGATTACGTGCTCGACGCCTGTGCGGCGCCCGGTAATAAGAGCGCGCATCTGCTCGAACGCGCCGATATCGATCTGCTCGCGCTCGATATCGACCCCGCGCGGCTCGACACGCTCAACGAAACGCTGGCGCGGGTGGGGGCCAGCGCGCAGGTCAAGGCCGCCGACGCCGCGGCGATCGATCAGTGGTGGGATGGCCGCGCCTTCGATCGCATCCTGCTCGATGCGCCTTGTAGCGGTACCGGCGTGATTCGGCGCCATCCGGATATCAAATGGCTGCGTCGGCCGGCCGATATCGCGGCCGCGGCCGAGCGCCAGAACCAGTTGCTGGACGGCCTCTGGCAAACGCTCGCCCCCGGCGGGCGGCTGGTCTATGCCACCTGCTCGATCCTGCGCGCCGAAGGCGTCGACGTGATGGATGCCTTTCTCAAGCGCACGCCCGAGGCGCGCGAGCTCACCATCGATGCGCATTGGGGCTTTGCCGAACGCCACGGGCGGCGTATCGCACCGGGCATGCACGGCTTCGATGGCTTCTATTACGCGGTGCTCGAACGCGACCGCGGTTGATCGGGACCCCTTGTATCCCGTGCTCGGTAGGTAGCATTACGGAGTTGAAACGATCGCGCACAGCCGCACAGTCGGTGGTGTACTGATTCACCAACCAATTGGAGTTGTGATGAGCGACGAACTCAAAGGCAAGAAGGTCGCCTTTCTGGCCACGAACGGTTTCGAGTATTCGGAGCTGACCCAGCCGTGGGACGAGATCAAGGCCGCCGGCGCCGAGGTCGAACTGATTTCGCTCGAAAACGGCAAGATCCAGGGCGAAAGCGGCGGCGAGCCCAAGGGCGATCCGATTCCGGTCGACAAGACCGTCGATCAGGTATCGGCCAAGGACTATAACGCCCTCGTGCTGCCGGGCGGTCTGGCCAATCCGGACACGCTGCGCATGAACGACAAGGCCGTGCAGTTCGTGCGGGATTTCTTCGCCCAGCACAAGCCGGTCTCCGCCATCTGCCACGGACCGTGGCTGCTGGCCGAAGCCGACGTGCTCAAGGGCCGTACCGTGACTTCGTTCCCCTCCATCAAGACGGACCTGCAGAACGCGGGCGCCAAGTGGGAGGACCGCGAGGTGGTCTGTGACGAAGCGCTCGTCACCAGCCGCACGCCGGATGATCTGGATGCCTTCTGTGCCAAGACGATCGAAGAGATCGCCGAAGGCAAGCACGAAGAACAGACCACCTGATCGAGCGGCGCACTGCCATGTGCAAGACAAAGCCCGGGCTTCGACCCGGGCTTTTTTGTGTCCGCCGTTCCCTAGTCTTCGAGCGCGTAGTCGATAGTGGTTACGACGCGAATTTTCTTGACGTCCGGCGTGTAGCTGTCCAGGTCTTCAATCGAGAAATAGCCCTGGGAGGCTGAACGGATGGCACCGACCTGACTGCCCGAATCCTCCGCGAACTGACGTGCGGCCTTGCGCGCATCGGCGGTCGCCTGGGCAATCATTTCCGGCTTGATCGATTCCAGGTCGGTAAACAGAAACTCGGTGCGATATTCATAGTTGGGCGAGAGCACCACGCCCTGGCTGACCAGTTCGCCCACCCGCGGCATGGCCTGCTTGACCGTGTCGATCTCGGGCGTGCGCACCAGCACCGTGGCTTCGGCGGAATAACGCGTCGGCGGGCGCTGGTCGCCGTAGCTGTTGGCATAGCGATCGGTCACCTGAGGTGAGGTGAGCGAGATCGAATCGGCCTTGAAGCCGGCATCGGTCAGGAAACTGCGGATGATGTCGGCCTGGCGATTGACCTGATCCTGTACCGCGCCCAGTTCGTCGCCGGTGACCGTGAAGTGCAGCGGCCAGAGGGCAAGATTGGCTCGCACCTCGCGTTCGGCCAACCCCTTGACCGTGACCGCGCGCTCGGCCGATTTCCATTGAATGGCCGCGCTCTTGAGATAGCTGCCGCCCACGATCAGCCCAATCGCTAGACACAGGCCGAGAATGGCAGCGGCCAGGATATTGTTCTTCATCGAATAAGCCGACGGTGTTGATACAAGCAGGCCGAGTATCGAGCGCCCAAGCTTACGGCTGGCTTAAGCAATCGGCACAAACGCGCATGCGTGAGCGGCAGATTCGGGTGCACCCGCTGGCCGAGCTTGCGTACCGAGCGATCCATCCGGCTTCCGACACCGTTTCAACAAGGGCGGCTGCAGATGTCGCCGATCGACGCAGGCGCGCTCAGATGGTCATTGGGGCCAGGGGATCGCTTTTCGCCGTCAAGCTGAACGCATCGGGCGAGCCGCAAGTCTAGGCACGATGTCTTTAGAGCCGCGGGGTCGGCGGATCGCCTACAGAACAGGCATGAGGGTCGCGCTGAATCGCCGACGCCGGGAGGGCAGGGCGACCCTGCGGCGACCCGGCGTCGGATGGCGCTAGCGGTAGATCGGGTCGCGTACGACCACGCCGCGCTCGGCGAGGTAGCCCTTGGCCTGCTGGATCGTGTACGTGCCGAAATGAAAGATCGAGGCGGCGAGTACGGCATCTGCGGCGCCGATTTCCAGGCCGTCGTGCAGGTGTTCGAGGTTGCCGACGCCGCCCGAGGCGATGACCGGCACGTCCACGGCTTCCGAGATGGCACGGGTGAGCTTGAGATCGAAGCCGGACTTGGTGCCGTCCTTGTCCATGCTGGTCAGCAGCACTTCGCCGGCGCCGAGCGACACCAGCTTCTGGGCCCATTCGATCGCATCGATGCCGGTGGATTTGCGCCCGCCGTGGGTGAAGATTTCCCAGCGCGGCGCTTCGCCCTTGCGGGCCACGTTCTTGGCGTCGAGCGCGACCACGATGCACTGCGAGCCGTAGCGATAGGCGGCCTCGGCCACGAAATTGGGGTCCGAGATCGCGGCCGTGTTGATCGATACCTTGTCGGCACCGGCCGACAGCAGGCGCCGTACGTCGGGCAGGGTCCGCACGCCGCCGCCGACGGTCAGCGGGATGAATACCTCGCCGGCCACGCGCTCGACCACTTCCATGAGCGTGCCACGGTCTTCGTGGCTTGCCGTGATATCGAGAAAGACGAGTTCATCGGCGCCCTGCTGGTCATAGCGCCGCGCGATCTCGACCGGATCGCCGGCATCCTTGATCTCCAGGAACTTGACGCCCTTGACGACCCGGCCCTTGTCGATATCCAGACAGGGGATGATGCGTTTGGCCAGGCTCACGCGGACCCCTTCGACTTGGACTGACGGTCGTTGACCAGCTTGCGTGCTTCGGCCAGATCGATCGTACCCTCGTAGAGCGCGCGGCCGATGACCGCGCCGGTCACGCCGTCTTCCTCGGCGGTGAGCAGGGCCTCGATATCGTCGAGGCGGGTCACGCCGCCGGAGGCAATCACCGGAATGGTGAGTTCGGCGGCCAAGGCGCGGCTGGCTTCGACGTTGACGCCCTGCATCATGCCGTCGCGGCCGATATCGGTATGGATGATGGCGACCACGCCGTCGTCCTCGAACTGCTGTGCCATTTCGGCCACGGTGTTGTTCGACAGCTTGGACCAGCCGTCGGTGGCCACCATGCCGTCCTTGGCATCGAGGCCGACGATGATGTGGCGCGGAAATTCCACGCCGGCATCGGCCACGAAGTGCGGCTCCGACACGGCACGCGTGCCGAGGATGACGTACTCCACGCCACGCTCCAGATAGGTTTCGATCGCGGCCTCGTCGCGGATGCCGCCGCCCACCTGGACAGGCACGTTGCCACAGGCCGACACGATCTGGCCGATCACGCGGTCGTTGACCGGATAGCCGGCCTTGGCGCCGTCGAGATCGACGACGTGGATTCGATCCGCGCCTTCGGCCAGCCAGCGTTCGGCTACGGCCACCGGATCTTCGTCGAAGACGGTGACGTCGTCCATGCGGCCCTGGCGCAGGCGTACGCACTGGCCGTTCTTGATATCAATCGCAGGTATGAGTAGCACGCCGATAATCCTCGTCTACGGCTTGAATGGTCGAAACGACTGGATGCTTGCGAAGGGCGCTCAGGCGGCGCCGTCCCATTCCAGAAAATTGGCCAGCAGCTGGAGGCCGGCGGACTGGCTTTTCTCGGGATGAAACTGCACCGCGAACACGTTCGGGCGCAGGATCACCGAAGCAAAGCGCACGCCATAGTCGGTGGTGCCAGCGATATGACGCTCGTCGCTGGGCACCACGTAATAGCTGTGCACGAAATAGAACCAGCTGGCCGGCGCGATATCCTTCCAGAGCGGATGGTGGCGCTCCTGGCGGACCTGGTTCCAGCCCATATGCGGAATCTTGCGGCGCACGCCGTCCGGCTGCGCATCGGGGGCGGCGAAGTGCACGGTGTCGCCGGGGAAGGCGCCCAGGCATTCCACACCGCCGGATTCCTCGGAATGGCCCATGAGCGCTTCGATGCCCAGGCAGACGCCCATCAGCGGCTTCTTGCCGAGCTGTTCGCGCAGCATGTCATCGAGCTCGAGGCGATGCAGTTCGTCCATGCAGTGGCCGATCGCGCCTACGCCGGGCAATACCAGCCGGTCCATGCGCGCGAGTACGTCCGGGTCGAAGCTGACCTCGATCTGCTCGTCCGATGCGACGTAGCGCAAGGCCTTGGCAATCGAGTGCAGATTGCCCATCCCGTAGTCGATGATGCCGACGGTTGCCATAGTGTGATCGTGTACGAAGAAGAAAGGGGTTTAGAGGCTGCCCTTGGTGGACGGCATGCTGTCGCCGCTGCGGGCATCGGCCGATACGGCCATGCGCAGGGCGCGGCCGAACGCCTTGAACAGGGTTTCGGCTATATGGTGGGCATTGTGCCCCTTGAGCGCATCCATGTGCAGGGTCAGCGCGCCGGCGCTGGCCACGCCCTGGAAGAATTCGCGCACCAGTTCCACATCGAAGGTGCCAATCTTGTCGCGGGTGAAGTCCGCGCTGAAGAACAGGCCCGGGCGGCCTGACAAGTCGATGACCACGCGCGACAGCGCTTCGTCGAGCGGTACGTAGGCATGGCCATAGCGGGTGATGCCGCGCTTGTCGCCCACGGCCTCACGCAAGGCCTGGCCGATACAGATGCCGACATCCTCGACCGTGTGGTGGTCGTCGATATGCAGGTCGCCGGTCGCGCGCAAGTCGAGGTCGATCATGCCGTGGCGGCTGATCTGGTGAAGCATGTGATCGAAGAAGCCGACGCCCGTTTCGGCGGCGAATACGCCATTGCCGTCGAGATCCAGCGTGACCTGGATATCGGTTTCTGCGGTCTGGCGTGCGATCGTTGCGCTGCGTGCCTTCATTGGCTGAATAGAGCCTTTCCATCACCCCGAGACGCGGAATAATACGCCCATTGATTGGGCAACGCGAACGCCGCGCCCCGAGGCTGTCGCCGTGCGCTGCTGCGTAGTCGGCTATGCCTGCAACCAGAAGGTCACCGGGCCATCGTTGCGCAACGAAACCTGCATGTCGGCGCCGAACACGCCCTGTTCGATAAGCCCGGGGTGGCGGGCGTTCAAGGCGTCCAGGAAGGTGTCGAACAACGTGCGAGCGCGCTCGGGCGGGCAGGCCGAGGAAAAACCGGGGCGGTTGCCGCGCCGGGTGTCGGCGGCGAGGGTGAACTGCGGTACCGCCAGCACTGCACGTCCCGTTTCGAGCGCGCCGTGATTCATGCGCCCGCGCTCGTCGGCAAATATGCGATAGCCGAGTACGCGTTCTGCCAGGCGTGTGGCCTGGGCCGGGGTGTCGTCGGGTTGGGCGGCGACCAGGGCGAGTATGCCGGGGCCGATTGCCGCCACCGTGTTTTCGTCGATGTCGACCGCGGCGCGGGTCACGCGCTGAATGAGCGCGATCACGGTGTTTCGAAAAGCGCCGGTGGCGCTTCGCGATGCGCGCGCAGCAGCCGCTCGAACGGGCCCGGGTCGTGGATATGGGTGACGTCGCCGTCCATCGGGAAGTGGTAGTCGATCAACCGCGAGGCCCAGAAGCGCAGCGCCGCGGCACGCAGCATGGCAGGCCAGGCGCCGTGCTCGGCGTCGGTGAGCGCGCGACGACGATGGTAGGCGCGGATGAATGCCTGCCAGTGGCCGCTTCGATAATCCCCGTCGTCGTCGAAGGCCCAGTCGTTGCAGATTACCGCGAGATCGAACAGCAGGTAATCGTGGCAGGCGTAGTAGAAATCGATGACGCCGGAAACGCGATCGTCTTCGAACAGCACGTTGTCGCGAAACATGTCGGCATGAATGACGGCTTCGGGCAGGCCGCGATAGGTGGTGCACGCGCGCTCCCGCTGGAAGGCGATCTCGTCGTCGAGAAGGGCTGCGGTGTCTGCGTCGAGGCGCTCGGCCAGGCGATCGCGCGCCTGGGCGATCCAGGCCAGATCGCGAGGATTGGGCTGGGCCTCGCGGAAAGAGCGCACCGCGCGGTGCATTTCCGCGACCACGCCGCCCAGCGATGCGCACTGGCCGGTGCTCGGCGTTTCGATACTCGCGCCGGCGAGCCGATACACCAGCGCGGCCGGGCGATTCTGTACACGGCTAAGAAAGCCGCCGTCGTTGCGGGCCACCGGATGGGCGCCGGGCACCCCGTGCCCGGCCAGGTGATCCATCAGCTGCATGAAAAACGGCAGCGAGCCATTGTCCATCTGTTCGAACAGCGTCAGCACCCAGCGGCCGGTAGAGGTATCGACAAAATAGTTGGTGTTGGTGATCCCGGCGGTGATCCCGCGAAAATCCTCCAGTTCGCCGATCGAATAGTCGGCCAGCAGCCTGCGTAGATCGTCTTCGGTTACCCGTGTATAGACCGACATCAGCTATCCGTGGCCTGTTGTTTGCGTGCACGCTTGGCGAAGACCTGCATTTCGCGGGCTGCCTGGTTGTCGCCCCGGGCCTCGGCCACGGTGATTCCGTGTTCGAGCACGTCCAGGCCGGCGGTGATATCGCCGGCTTCGACCAGCGCCCGGCCGTAGAGCTTCCAGGCCGCGGAATAGTCCGGGTCGTGGGCCACCGCTTCGGCCAGATGGGTGGCCGCTTTCGCGTAGTGGCCCTCCTTATAGAGCAGTTCGCCCAGCGAGAAACGCAGCAGCGCGTTGTCCTCGCCGGCGGCAAGCATCTTTTCGAGTTGGTCTTTCATCGCCATGACGCCCAGTGTACCGATACAGGCTGGGTTATCGGCGCCAGAAGGCCGGCGTGAGGATCACCAGCAGGGTGAAGATCTCCAGACGGCCGAGCAGCATGGCCATGCACAGCACCCATTTGGCCAGGCCCGGCAGCCCGGCCATGTTGGACGACACTTCCCCCAGGCCCGGGCCCAGGTTGTTGATCGAGGCGGCCACCGCCGAAAAGGCGGTGAGTTCGCTCAGGCCGGTGGACAGCAGGATGAGAAACATCGCCACGAACACGGTGATATAGACCGCGAAAAAACCCCAGACCGCCTGAATCACGCGGTCGGGAATGACCTTGCCGCCCATCTTGATCGGGATTTCCGCGTTGGGATGGACCAGGCGACTGATCTCGCGTGAGCCTTGCTTGGCCAGCAGAATGAAGCGGACCACCTTCATGCCGCCGGTGGTCGAGCCTGCGCAGCCGCCCACGAAGCTGCCCAGCAGCAAGAACATCGGCAGAAAGCTCGGCCACAGCGAATAGTCGGTGGTGGTGAAACCGGTGGTGGTGCCGATTGACACCACCTGGAACATCGCCTTGATGAACGCGTTGGGCAGCGACACATAGGTGCCGGCAATCAGCAGCACGGCACAGCCAAGCAGGGTTGCGCCGACGACCATGATCAAAAAGGTGCGGGTTTCCGAGTCGCGCCAGTAGGTCATCGGGTTGGCGCTGCGCCAGACCGCGAAATGCATGCCGAAGCTGATCGAGCCCACGATCATGGCGATAATCGCGGCCAACTCGATGATGGCATCGTCGTGGTGGCCCAGTGACAGGTCGTGGTTGGAAAAACCGCCGGTCGCGATGGCCGAAAAGGCGTGGCTGACCGAGTCAAAGACGCTCATGCCCGCAATCCAGAATACGAGCGCACAGACGCCGGTCAGCGACAGGTAGAGGTACCACAACGCCTTGGCGGTTTCGCGAATACGCGGTGTAAGCTTGGAATCCTTGACCGGGCCGGGTGTTTCCGCTCGATAGAGCTGCATACCACCCACGCCGAGCATGGGCAGCACCGCCACGGCCAGCACGATGATGCCCATACCCCCCATCCAGTGCAGAAGCTGGCGCCAGAACAAAATGGCGTGGGGCAGGGTATCCAGGCCCACGAGCACGGTGGCCCCGGTCGTGGTCAGGCCGGAGACGGCTTCGAACACGGCATCCGTTACGCCGATATCCGGGCGTTCGGCCAGATACAGCGGCACCGCGCCGAACAGGCTCAGCACCAGCCAGAACAGCACCACCACCAGAAAGCCATCGCGGATCTTGAGTTCGCGGCGCACGTGGCGCACGGGCAACCATGCGACAAGGCCCGTGAGCAGGGTGATGACGAAGCCAATGGCGAAGGCGTCGGCTTCGCCGTCGCCGTAGGCCAGGCCCATGATCATCGGCACGAGCATGCTCGTGGAAAAGATCATCAGCAGGATACCGAGCACCCGCTGGACGACCGCGAAGTAGTAGTTCAGCGACAGTTTCATACGGCGGAAGGCGGTTTCGAAACCGGCACGATGGGCGAACGCAACGCCGCGCTATACATACGACACGCCGACCTGGAAGAGCTTTTCCACGTCCGCGGTATGCTTCTTTTCGATGATGAACAACATCACGTGGTCGCCGGACTCGATCACCGTATCGTGATGGGCGATGAGCACATCGTCGCCGCGTGCGATCGCGCCGATGGTCGTGCCCGGCGGCAGCTTGATCTCGTCGATACGCCGGCCCACCACGCGCGAGTTGGAACGCTCGCCGTGGGCGATGGCCTCGATCGCCTCGGCCGCCCCACGCCGCAGGGTATGCACGCGCACCACGTCGCCGCGGCGCACATGGGCGAGCAGCGCGGAAATGGTGGATTGCTTGGGCGAGATCGCAATGTCGATCTGCGTGCCCGAGGACTCGATGAGGTCCACATAGGCTAGCCGATTGATCAGCGACATCGCCTTGCGCGCGCCCAGACGCTTGGCCAACATCGCCGAGAGGATGTTGGCCTCGTCGTCGTTGGTGATCGCACAGAACACATCGACCGATTCGATGTTCTCCTCGACCAGCAACGATTCGTTGGCGGCATCGCCCTTGAGCACGATGGAGCGGTTGACCTTCTCCGACAGCCAGGCAGCGCGCGTGGGGTTGTTCTCGATGATCTTGACCTGGCAATGGTTCTCCAGCGCCAGGGCCAGTCGCAGACCGATATTGCCGCCGCCTGCGATCATCACCCGCTTGACCGGGCGGTCGATCTTGCGCAGTTCGCCGATCACCTTCTTGATGTTGCGACGCGCGGCCACGAAAAAGACCTCGTCGTCGGCTTCGATCACGGTGTCGCCTTCCGGGATCATCGGCTTGCCGCGCCGATAGATGGCCACCACGCGCGTGTCCGCCTCGGGCAGATGCTCGCGCAGCGCACGCAGCTCCTTGCCCACCAATGGCCCGCCGTAATAGGCCTTAACGCCCACCACCTGGACCTGGCCGTCGGCGAAATCCACCACCTGCAGCGCGCCCGGGTACTGAACCAGGCGCTTGATATGTTCGGTAACCAGCTGTTCCGGGCTGATGCTCATATCGATCGGGATGGCGTCCTGATGGAACAGCCGATCCTCGATCAGGTACTCCGCCGCGCGGATGCGCGCAATCTTGGTCGGGGTATGAAAGAGCGTGTACGCGATCTGGCAGGCCACCATGTTGACTTCGTCGGCGGCGGTGACCGCGATGATCATGTCGGCATCGTTGGCGCCGGCGCTGCGCAGGATGTCGGGATGCGCGGCATAGCCGTGCACGGCGCGAATATCGAGGCGGTCCTGAAGCGGACGCAACAGGGCTTCGTCGGTATCGACGACGGTTACGTCATTGGATTCGTGGGCAAGGTTTTCTGCCAGCGTTGCGCCGACCTCGCCTGCCCCCAGAATGATGATCTTCATGCGCGGTAGTGTAGTCTATCCAAGCGGTGATCCTGCGAAAGCCTGCCAGAAACCACGCCTTGCGTGCGCGCACCGCATCCGGCGGCCGCGGCCGAAAGCCCGAACGATCGCGCCAGGCGCCGGGTCTGGCTCATGAATTTTTTTTCGCTCTGGGTTTGCGATCGGCGAAAGCGTAGGATGGCGAGCTACAGTTTAGAGCGTTGCAACCGTGATTCAGGACAACACAACCTTAGACCCCGCGGATGATCGATCGGCCGACTGGCTCGACCAGGTCGCCTGGAACGAGCAGGGCCTCGTGCCGGCCATTACCCAGGCTTACGACACCCATCGCGTGCTCACATTGGCCTGGATGAATCGTGAATCGCTGGCAGCGACCCTCGAAAGCGGCTTTGCAACATATTGGTCACGTTCGCGTGCCAAGCTCTGGCGCAAGGGCGAGTCGTCGGGCAATCTTCAACGCATACGCGAGGTGCGGCTGGACTGCGATAACGACGCCTTGCTGCTGATCGTTGAACAGATCGGCGGCGTCGCCTGTCATACGGGGCGCGAATCCTGTTTTTTCCAGGTTTACGACAACGGCCGCTGGGTCACACGCGACCCGGTGCTCGTCGATCCCAGCGAAATGTACGGTCTGCATGAGTAATTCCGATATCTTGGCCCAGCTCGATACGGCTTTGGCCAAGCGCCGCAACGCCGATCCGGCCAGCAGCTATACGGCGTCGCTTTATGCAGGCGGTACCGCGGCCATCACGGCCAAGATCACCGAAGAGGCCGCCGAGGTTGTAGAAGCCGCCGCCGAGGCAGACGATGCGCATCTGGTGCATGAGGTGGCAGACCTGTGGTTTCACACCATGGTGCTGCTACAGGCGCGTGGGCTGGACGCCAGCGCGGTACAGACAGAACTGGCGCGTCGTTTCGGGGTGTCGGGCATTGAGGAAAAAGCAGGTCGCGGCCGTGCCGATACGTCGGCTAACTGATTGAAACGAGGTAGACATGATTGGTGGTATCAGCATTTGGCAGTTGCTTATTCTCCTGGTGATCGTGGTGCTGATATTCGGCACCAAGCGCCTGCGTAACCTGGGCGGCGACCTGGGTTCCGCGCTCAAGGATTTCCGAGGCGCGATGAAGGACAGCGAAGCCGACAAGGACGACGAAACGACCCAGGACGCACGCAAGCGCCCGGAAGACCCGCAGCTGGTCGACGATCTGGGCAAGACCAAACCCAATACCGGGCCAGTGGAAGAGGCGCAGCGTCGCAACGCGCAGAAAAACGAAACCGACGACACGCGGGACTGATCCAGCCGGACCCTCCCTATGTTCGATATCGGTTTCTGGGAACTGACCGTCATCGCGGTCATTGGCTTGATCGTGCTCGGCCCGGAGCGGCTGCCGGTGGTCGCCCGCACGCTCGGCACCTGGGTGGGCCGCGCGAAAGGCTATGTACGCGGTCTGACCAGCGAGCTCGAGCGCGAGGTCAACGTCGAGGATCTGCGTTCTGAAGTCCGCCGCACCCGCGAGCGGATCGAGGCGGGCACGCGCGATACCGTCGATTCCGTACGTAAAGTCGATCCGCGCGAGGCCAACCGTGCGCCGCGCCACACGCAGGCGCCCAAGGCGGACACAACTCAGGCCGGCGACAGCGCCAATCCGGTCGCCGATGCGGCTGGTGAGCCGACCGAGCCGACCGCGAAATCCGAGGCGGATACGCGCGCCAACGATAACGAACGCAACGCATGAGCGACGATCAACTAGGCGAAGAACAACCGCTAATCGCGCATCTGCTGGAGCTGCGCACACGGCTGTTGCGCATTGTCATCGGCATCCTGCTGGTGTTCCTGCCGATGGCGTATTTCGCCCGCGACCTGTTCACGTTTCTTTCCGGGCCCTTGCTTGCGCACATGCCGGAAGGCAACAGCCTGATTGCAACCGGCGTGGCGGCGCCTTTTCTTGCCCCGTTCAAGCTGTCCATGCTGCTGGCCGTGGCGGTTTCGCTGCCCTGGACGCTGTATCAGGTCTGGATGTTTGTCGCCCCCGGTCTGTATGCCCAGGAGCGACGTCTGGTCACGCCGCTGCTTATTTCCAGCACCGGGCTGTTCTATCTAGGGATGGCGTTCGCCTACTACGTGGTCTTTCCCGTGGTGTTCGGCTTCTTCATCTCGGTGGCCCCGGCCGGGGTCGCGGTGATGACCGACATCTCGGCCTATCTCGACTTCGTGCTCGGCATGTTCCTGGCCTTCGGTATCGCCTTCGAGCTGCCGGTGGGCATCTTCCTGATCGTGTGGGCCGGCTTTGTCACGCCCCGACAACTGGCCAGCTATCGGGCCTATATCATCGTGGCGGCCTTTGCGGCGGGCATGCTGCTGACGCCCCCGGACGTAATTTCGCAAACCCTGCTGGCAGTGCCGATCTACCTGTTGTACGAAATCGGTATCGTCATGGCGCGTTTGTTCGTGCCCGGCATGCGTGAAGTCGAGGCCCAGCAGGACGAGCAATCGGGTGGGCCCTAGATTAAGTCAGGGTTCATGGCGCGGGCCTAGGGTGGAGCGACCTTTTCATCCGTTATGGAAACCAAACGCCATGATGAAGAAAACCGCTATCGCACTCGGTCTGGCCATGGTGTCGAGTCTGGGCATCGCCGCCCAGAACGGCGCCGCCGCCAGCGCTCATGCCAACGCCTCGCAGTCCGGCGCCGGCATCGATGCCGAAGCCGCGATCAATACCCAGTTCGATGCCCTTGATACCAACGGCGACGGCGTGCTCAGCCGTGCTGAGGCCGAAGCGAATCCGCGCGTATCGGCGCTCTACGACTCCATGAATACCGCCGATACGATCGAAGATCGCGACAAGCAGAGCATGCCCGACGGCATTAGCCGCGAACAGTTCCAGGCCGGCATGCAGGCCGCTTCTTCCGGGTCCGGCAGCTTCGGGCCTGCGGTATCGGGTGGTGAAACCTATACGATCATGCGAGACGGTACGCGCCAGCTCAAGCAGGGCGCATCGAGTGCCGCCACAGGCGTGCGCGAAGGCGCTGGGCGTGCGGCATCGTCTGCTGCCGGGGCCGCTCAAGGCACGGCCAATCAGGCGGGCGCCGAAGCGCGGAGCCAGCAACAGCGTATGCAGCAGCAGTCGCAATCGATGCAGAACCGGGCGCAAGACGGCATGACCGAAAGCCGTGACCAAATACAGAGCCAGCGGGATCGCGCCCAGCGCAACGCCGGCGAAATGCAGCAACGTGCACGTGGCCAGGTTCAGGGCCAGGGCAGCGCGCAAGGCCAGACCCGCTATGGCCCGCAGGGCGCCAATGCGCAGGGCACGGTCGAAACCGACGGCTCGATTCAGCGTTCGGACAACTAGCCGTCAGTCGCAGCCGATAGGCCGACCCTCGACGCCAGCGCCTTCCAGAAACCGCGCAAGGGGCAGCCCTCGTACCTTCGGGTACGGGGGTTTTTTTTCATGCGGCGGATCGGGCGCCGCATGCTACGTCGACAAGTCGAACGTTTCCGGGGTCGCGGTGATCGACCGGGCCCCTTGGACGCACTCCACTACGCATACCGCTGACCGTTTGGCGACTGTGGCCATCGTCGTCGTTCACGACGCCTTCTCGAGCGTCGGTGATCGCTTGGCAATCATTTTGTTCCAGCCAGTGCTGCGTGCCGGTAGGCCACGGCGCGCATGGCGCGGCTTCTAGCGGCAACACTCGTCTGGAGGTTGTCGTATGGGGTCGAATAGCCATGCCGGCGATGGCGTGCGCGCAGGGCCGCGTTGTCGATCGAGCCGTGGTTGAGCACGGCTGTGCTCGCTGGGAAACCTGCTCGCGCGGCAAGCGGCTGGGTTCGGGTGGCCTGGACAGGCTAGCGCGTAGGCTTACCCACCCGGTATGAAAGAGATGGTTTTACGTGGCCGCGGCTCAACCGCAATAACGCAGCCGGCGCGTTGGCGATAACGCTGGCCCAAGGGCAGGAGCGCGCCGGGCATGGCTTTCACTGGCGTCTGTCAACGCTAACGCCAATCGTCGCGGTGCTATCCAGAAATCCACCAGGCGAGGCGTGATCACCAGTGTCTGGTGCGCCAAATGAACGACCCGCCGCGCTGCGCGGTGGATTTTTCGGACGCAAGCCGCCGGCACGCGGGCCCCTCTGTTCGGGCTTTGCCGCTGGCTCATGTCGCAAAGTGACACTGCATTTTCTTGCACGAACATGGGCCGCGGCGCGGCAGTTTTGTTCGCGTTAACAGGCCCTGGACACACACAAAAAAAGCCCGGCGCTTGGCCGGGCTTTTACGTACGTGGCTTGGCCGGCTGATTTAGCCGTTGCCGCCCGCAGCCGCAGCCGCCGGCATCTGCTGACGCAGCTTGCCGCGCAGCTCGTCCATGTCGTCGAGCAGCTTGCTGGTCTGGCTATCCTGATCCTTCATCGCGGCCAGCGTGTCTTGCTGGAGCTTTTCGCCGGCGGACCGGATTTCCGGCTTCTGCAGTGCGGCATCGCGGGCCTGCACCATCTGCTGGCGTTCGGCCTGGAAATCCTTCATCACGGCCTTGCGCTCGTCGTCGCTCAGATCACCCGACTGCAGCTTCTGGGCCATCTGCTGTACGCGTTCCTGGCCCTTGTCGACGTCGTAGCCCTGATCTTCGACCGCGTCGCGAACCTGCTCTTCGAAGTCTTCCTGCTGCGAAGCCAGATCGGGATGCGATTTGATCGTCTCTTCATGGATTTGCTGCAGCTTCGACGCCTTCTGCCGGTACTGCTGCATGAGCTGCTGGGCCTGCTGCTGATCCGCCGTGGCGCCGTTGCCCTGCGCTGTCGCCAGACCGGGCACGGTGCCGAAGGTCAGCGCGGCCAGTGCCAGCGCCGTGATGGTGGTTGCGCGTTTGATCATAGAGTTAATCCGTTGTGCGAATGTCGTTGAACTGTCTGTGACCGCGGCTAAGCCTATCAGTGCCGTAGAAAGCCCTCAAAATCTGCAAATCGGCCGATTCGACCCCGATTCATCGATTCGAGGCGAGTTTATCGGCCACTCGCGTGGTTTCCGGCAGACGATACCGCGTGAGTGCGCTCATCGTGAACGAAAGCGCACTCTCCAGGCCGATACGATGCCCGGGCGAGATGAAGATCGGCTTAACGCCGACCCGCGATCGCAATACTGCGCCGATCGTTTCGTCTCGATCCTGAAGTTCGGCCCAGGCGCCGCGCTCATCCGGCGGCTGTTCGTAACTGCCGGTCAAACGCTTCTTGGCCACGCCGATCGTTGGCAGCCCGGTGACCAGACCCAGATGCGTGGCGACGCCCAGCCGGCGCGGGTGGGCAATGCCATGGCCGTCGACCAGAATGAGATCGGGGAGGGTGGCCAGTCGTTCGAGCGCGGCCAACGCCCCCGGAATCTCGCGAAAAGACAACAGGCCGGGGATATAGGGAATGCGCGTGGGCACCCGTGCCAGCTGGGTATCGATCACTTCGAGCGTCTGGGCATCGAGTACCACCGCGGCGGCCCGCGTGATCCGGCCCCCGTCCTCGAAGCCGATATCCACACCGCCGAGCCGGCGTACCGGTGGCAGATCGTCTACCGTATTCACGTACGTGGACAGCGCTTTCTGCAGAGCTCGGCAGGGACCTGCCTGCTGCGGCCAGTCGTGTTCGACAGCGGGGTGCCCAAACGGGCCGGCCTCGACGAGACGAACCTCAGGCAGGCTTTCAGGCATTGTCACCCGATTCGTTGCGATCGACGAAGGCGCGCATGATATCGATCGTCTCCGCGCTTACGTGGTGTTCTACGCCCTCGGCGTCCTTGCGGGCGGTGGCTTCGGACACGCCCAGCGCGCGCAAGAAACGCAGCACCACGATATGCCGGTCGCGTGATTCGGCGGCCACCTGCTTGCCGTAGTCGGTAAGAAATATCGAGCGATACGGTTCGCTGGTCACCAGCCCGGCATCGGTCATGCGGCGAATCATCTTGCCGACCGTGGCCTGGGTGACGCCCATGCGCTGGGCGAGTTCGACCGCACGCGCTTCGCCCTTGGCGTCGATCAGGTCGGCGATAAGCTCGACATAATCCTCTACCAGCTCGGTTTCGTGCGCCTTGCGCACGTGGCTGTACTGACGCGCGTGATCCTCGGGGTGCAGCAGCTCGCCCGAGGTGTCGCCACGCAGAACGTGGTCGAGGTTTTGCAGAGATTCGTGTGCGCTCATGACCGCACAATTATAACGGTTATGACGGTTGCCGGTCGCCGCCGGGGCGCAGTGCTTTGATGACCTCTGCGGTCTGCGGGCGTACACCGCGCCACAGCGCAAACGATTCGGCCGCCTGTTCGACCAGCATGCCGAAGCCGTCGCAGCGGCGTTCGATACCGTGGCTGGCCACCCAGCGCAGAAACGGCGTGGGCTTATCGGCATAGATCATGTCGTAGGCGCCGCGCGCATCCTCGAGAACGGTGGGCGATACATCCGGCGTTTCGCCGGCCAGCCCCGCCGATATCGCGTTGATCACGATATCCCAGCCGCCGGAGGCACCTGTCAGCGTACTGGCCCGTATCGTACCCAGGTCGGAGAAATCCGCGGCGATGGCCTCGGCCTTCGCGGCGGTGCGGTTGGCGACATGGATGGCGGCCGCGCCATGTTCGAACAAGACCGGGATCACGCCACGCACCGCGCCGCCGGCGCCCAGAATGAGGATTCGACTTCCGGTGAGCGGCATCTGTAGCTGACGCTCCAGATCGCGGGCCAGACCGATGCCGTCCGTGTTGTCGCCCAGCAGCCTGTCGTCGTGGTCGCGCGCGAGCGTATTCACCGCACCCGCGCGCCGGGCACGATCGGTCAGCCGATCGGCATAGGCGGCGGCTTCGCCCTTGAACGGCAGGGTGACGTTGAGCCCGGCGCCGCCTGCGGCAAAGAAATCGGCCACGGTGGGCGCGAACGCGTCGGGCGCGGCCGGCAGGCGCTCGTAGACGAGGTTTTGACCGGTCTGGCGGGCGAATGCGCCGTGGATATCGGGTGATCGGCTGTGCTCGACCGGGTGGCCGATCACGGCATAGCGATCCGGTAATGCAGTCATGACAAGGCGTTGGTTTCGGGTAACGAAGTGCGCGGGGCGGGCGCCCCGCCGCTGGCGTAGTGCAGGGAGGGTATATCGCGCGCCGCCGGGTCGAGACAGGCGCGTAGTACGTCCGCGACCGGAATATCGCGCATGCAGGCATTGTGTCCCAACGGACACTGGCGCTTGCGACAGGGCGCACAGGCGAGCTCGAGCCAGAAGCGCGCTTCGGCATTCGACAGCGGCGGTGCGTAGTCGGGGTGGGTCGAGCCGTAGATCGCCAGCACCCGTGGCGCGGCCGCGGCCGCCAGATGCATTACGCCGGTGTCGTTGCCCACGAAGGCGTCGGTCAGCGAGGCGATATCCGCAATATCGACCAGGGATGTGCGTTCGCACAGGTTGACGCCGTGCTTCGGCGCAGCGGCGGTGAGATCGGCGGCGAGCTGACGGTCGGCCGCGCTGCCGAAAATCCAGCATGCGATCCCGCGCTGGTCGAGCTCGGCCGCGAGCCGCGCGAAATGCGTGGCCGGCCATTGTTTGGCGCCGCCGTACGCCGCGCCCGGCGCAAAGCCGATGGCAGCACGGTTCGTTTCGAGCCCGAGCGCGTCTACCAGTTCGGCGCGGCGGGCGGTGTCGATACGTAATTCCGGGTGCTTCAGTTCGGCCAACGCCTCGCCTTCGCGGGCGAGGCCCAGCAGGGCGTAATGCTCGACCTTGCGCGGATAGCGGTCTTTATCCAGAGAGCGCACGTCGTTGATCAGGCCGTAGCGCATCTCGCCGAGATAACCGGTGCGCTGCGGTATGCCGGCGAGCCAGGGCACCAGCGCGGCCTTGATGCTGCGCTGGAGCACGATGGCCTGGTCATAGCCGCGTTCGGCAAGCGCGCGTGCTGTTTGCCGGCGCTTGCCCAGCGCGATTTCGCGATGGCCGATTTCCATGCGTACGGCGTTATCGACCTCGGGCATGCGTGCCAGCAGGCTGGCGGTGATCGACGGGGCGAGCACGTCGATGACGGCGTTGGGCATACGCTCACGCAGCAGCATGAACAGGCTCTGTGCCATGACCATGTCGCCGATCCAGCTGGGACCGACGACGAGCACGCGATGTGGGACCGGGTCGGTTTCGGTCACGAGGTTTCGTGAGCGCGGGTGGGCGATGCGCGTAGATAGCTGCGGCGACAGCTCACCAGCGTGTAGTAGCCGGCAAACACGGGGAATATCCAGATCCAGGAGCTTATCGTCTTGCTGTGTTCATGACGGTAGACCGCCGGCGCGTACACCGCGATCCAGTAAGCGACCACGATGAACAACAGGCAGTAGGCGCGCGCGAGCATGTCGCGCCGACCGTGCTGTAATAGCACCGCCGCCCCCAGGCAGGCGACGCCCGCCACCGAACAGAACAAGCCGAGCTTGCGAAAGCTTTCGAACTCGTTGTTATCGCGCAAGTGCAGGAAGGAATTGCCAACGGCGATTGCGAGAATCGCGAGCACGGCGAGCGTCATGAGTCGGGCGCGCCCTTCGGCCAGGATGTGGGTTTTCAGTGCTGCCGCGGCCGCCGCCGCGAACAACAGCCATCCGGCCAGCTCGAAGGGTTCTTCAAGGGCGCCGAATGAGTCGGCCCAGGGCGCGAGTATGCTTTGCGAAATGTCGTGGCCGAAGACGTTCTCGAACTGAATATGTGTCGTATGGTCGCCAAGCTGGCCGACCATTGGGATAGCCACGCCGAATATCAGCAGAACGATAGGTACGAACGACCGAGCAATCAGGAGTTCGACGGTGATCCAAACGAGCAGAATAATCAGGAACTGGGGCCGGATATCGTCGCGCATGAGGTTGTTCTCGCTGATCATCGAAATCACGAAGAACACGATGAACAACGACGCCAAGCGCACCTGGGCGCCATCACTGGCCGTGTAGCCGTGATAGGCGATCAACAGGCCGAGCAGGCAGGCCACAAGAGACACCACCTCGGTCAGCATGAACTCACCGGTGCCGATAAACGGTGCCAGGGTCGCGGTTTTGTCAACGCAGTAACCGACGTTCCAACCCAGCGCGCAGGCGCCGGCGAATACGAAAGTCGCCGCCGCGATAGCAGCGATTGTTATAATCCATCCTGATTTAGTCATTGTCTGGTTAGCGCTGTGTACTCGTTGGGAAGGCCCCGCGCGTCATATTGATGCAGGCGGGTTAAGCCAAGCGCGGCCGACAACTGCGTTGGGCCGTCGGCATGCACGTCTAGCCTGCGAGAATCTACCAGAGATCAGTTTATGGGGCGCAACAAGGGCCGTCAGGGGCTGCGCTTGACGCATTATGTGAGCTTGAGCGGATTTGGCGGCGTAGAACAACAGTTCGTCACCTTTGCCGCGCGTGCGGCGCGCCGACACGCGGTTGAACAGTCTGTCGTGGTATGCAGCACGAAGGTTCATGCGCACCATCGCGAGCTGCTGCCGAATTTCGAGGATTGGCGCTACGAGAAAAAGCTGTTCGGTTTCAAGGTCGGCCAGCATCCAGCGGCGTTGCGTCGGATGCGCTATCGCTGGCTGGGTCGTCGGTTCAAACCGGATGTCGCCTTGCTCTGGAACCGTCTCGATCAGCAGGCACGCGTTATCGATGCGCTGGGCGTGCGCCGGTGCCTGTATTGGGAACACGGTTCGGCCTGGCTGCACGGCGATGATGAAGCCCGGGCCGACGTGCTTTCCCGCGTGCCTGCCGTAATCTGCAACTCGCATGCGGCCAAACGAATGCTCCAGCTGCGCTGGGGGTATCAGGGCGCGGTGCGTGTCTGCCCGAACGGGATGCGCAATCGTCATACGGTCAAGGATTTCAAGCAGCTGCCCCGCGATCGCGCCCTGCATATCGGCGTCGCCGGCCGGCTGGTGCCGGTCAAGGCGACGTGTCTTGCCCTGCATACGCTCGCGGCGCTACACCGTCGCGGTATCAAGGCCGCCATGTCGATTGCCGGGGATGGCCCACTGCGGGCCGAGCTCGAAGAGTTGGCACGATCCCTGAACGTGGCCACCCACGTGCGTTTTCTGGGTGTGGTGAAGGACATGGCGCTATTTTTTTCCGAAATCGACCTGCTGCTGCACCCGGCACTGCGGGAGCCATTCGGGGTGGTCGTTGCCGAAGCCGGCGCCATGGGCTGCCCGGTGGTCTGCACCGCGGTCGATGGTCTGCCCGAGGTGGTCGACCACGAGCAGACCGGCCTGTGCGTGGCGCCGACGGCCGACCTGGCGCGCTATCGTGAACTCGGCGGCAGCAGTGACGGCTTGCCCGCGGCGGTGTATATGCCGGGCCACGACATGATCGATACGCCAAAAGTCTGCGAGCCGCAGGATCTGGCGGATGCGGTCGAGTCAGTCACCGCAAACGCAGAGCGTTTTTCCGCCATGAGCGATAGGGCGATGGTGCGGGTGGCACAGCGCTTCAATTTCGATAGCCACGTTGACGACGTCATGAATGCGGTGAAGGAATATCACGCCACCGGGACGCTCGAGCCGGGTCAATGAGTCTCGAGCGCCTGTTGCATTACGTCAGCCTCGACGGGGCGGGCGGTGTCGAACAACAGTTCGTCGACTTCGTACACGCCGCGCGGCAGCGGAGTCGCGCGCGGCACGCGGTCGTTGCCTGCGGTCAAGGCGTCCATCCGCTGGTCGCGGCGCGGCTCGATCAGGACGTGCCCGTCGTATTCGAAAAGTATGCCGGCGGCGTGAAGCTGCCCAAATGGCCACGGGCTCTGCGTCGTCAACGCCAGCGTCATATCGTTGAACGTAACCGACCGGATGTGGTGCTGATCTGGAATCGGTTGCGGGATAGCCTGGATACGCTTGCCGCTGCCGGCGCCGAGCGCTGTATCTACTGGGAGCGGGGCGCGAGCTGGTTTGCCGGCGAGAGCCCGGCCAAACGCGATTTTCTGGCGGCGGTGCCCGCGATCATCTGTAATTCTCATGCCGCCCAACGCATGCTCGAGCTTCGCTGGGGATACGCAGGCCAGGTGCGGGTCATTCACAATGCGCTTCGGCCGTCGTTGTTGCCTGCGGTGGCGCCTGAGCCTCGGCGATCCGCCGGCCAGGATGCGCTCACGCTCGGCGTGGTCGCACGTCTGGAATCGATCAAGGGCGTAGCGGTAGCACTGCATGCGCTCGCCCGACTTATCGCCAGCGGCTACGACGCCACACTGCGTATTGCCGGCGATGGGCCCGAGCACGCACGTTTGCGTGCGCTCGCGCAACGGCTGAACATTGCCGATCGGGTGGTTTTCGAGGGGATGGTTGCGGACATGGCCGCCTTTTACGCGCGCATCGATCTGCTGGTGCATCCTGCCTTGCGTGAACCGTTTGGCCAGATCGCGGTCGAAGCCGGCGCTTATGGTGTGCCGGCGGTGGTGAGCGCGGTGGATGGCCTGGTCGAGGTCATCGAACACGAGCGCACCGGCCTGTGTATCGAGCCCACGCTCGATGCGGCCGACTATCGTGCGCTGGGCGGGGATGACGCCGGCCTGCCGCCGTTTGTCTATGATCCCGCACGGGATACGATCGCTGCACCGCGCGCGCTGGATCCAGAAACGTTATGCCGGGCTATTATGCAGATCTGCAACGATGACACGCGCTATGCGCGCATGAGCGAAGCGGGCCTGCGGGCTGCGCGCGAGCGTTTCGTGTTCGATAACCACGTGCGTGATGCGTTGGCCTCGATCGAGTCTTTCCGGAACTCCGGGCGTCTGGCCCCGGCGTGGTGATGGACGAGCGCGCAAAACGCATCGCGATCGCCTTTCGTGGGATCGGCGATATCGGTGGCACGAACAACACCATTACCGACCACGCCCGCTATTTTCAGCAGCTTGGTCATCAGGTCGACCTGATCGGCGGCAAGGTGCACAAGGGCGGGGTGACGCCCGATATGGGCCGTGCCGTGCGTATTCAGCGGCTGCCTGTGCTCAGCCGCTACAAGTGGCGCTGGTTTGCTGCCCGCGCGCAGCGCCATATCGACCGGCAGGGTTATGATTTTGTGGCCGGCCATGGCCACCATTATCGGCAGCATGTGCTGTCCATGCACAACTGCCTGCATCTGGCGCATGAGATGCTGCACGGCGGCGCTCTCGATCCGCGCGGCACCCTGGCCGAGATCCACGATCGTATCTTTGCAGAAGACGGTTTTCGTCTGTGTATCTGCAATTCCAAACTCATGCGAGAGGATCTGTCTCGCCGCTACGGCGTGGCCCGTGAACGACTGCCGGTGATCTATCCCGGTTATCGCCCCGAGCAGTTCAACCGCGGCGATCGCGAGCGCTACCGGGCGCGCGTGCGCGAAGAGCTCGGCTGCGACGAGGATACGACGCTGATCGGTCTGATCACCTCGGGCGATTACCACAAGCGCGGACTGGATATCCTGCTGCACGCCTATGCGGCTCTGGACGCGAGCCAGAAGCAGTCGAGCCTGCTGCTGGTGCTGGGCAAGCAGGCCAGTGCATCGTTTTTCATTGCCGAAGCGCGCGCGCTGGGCATCGCCGATCGCATGCGTTTCGTCCCCCACACGCTCAGCCCGCATCGCTATTTCCATGCCCTGGATATCTGTGCGCACCCGGCACGGATCGAGGAATTCGGTCAGGTGGTCCAGGAGGCCTTTGCCTGTGGAGTGCCCGTGGTCACCAGCAAGCGCGTCGGAGCAACGGAACTGCTGCCGAAGAATCTGTATGACGCCTTGCCCGACGCCCCCACGGCCGCCAACATCAGCGCCCAGCTCGATCGCCTGATTCGTAACGAGGACGAGCGTCAGGCCATTGCGGCACAGATGATCGAGCAGGTGCGCTGCAATACCGCAGAAACCAACTTTCGGGCCACGCTCGAGGTGTATCGTCAGGCGGGGCTGGATATCCCCGTCGATCGCTAGCGCGTGGGGCGCTACTTCGCGCGCCAGCGTTGCAAGCGGCTGCGCAATAACGACTTGCGCTCGCGGCGAACTGCCTGAGCTCGACCCGGCCCAGGCAAATTACCGCTCTTGTGCGCCCAGGCCCAGGACTCGTCCTGGACCTTGAGATCGCCATAAGCCGGATGCTGGGCCACCAGTAGATTGAACACGGCCGCGATATTGGCTTCGGCGATCTGATCGGCCGAGAGTTCGCGGTTGGTCACACCGTCGCTTCGCGTCTTGCCGCGCTCGATGGCGTCGGCATAACGCCAGCCGTAGTCGTCGAACAGAATCCAGCCGCCTGGGCGCAGCAGCTTGTCGGCCAGGAAGAAGGCCAGCCCGTCGATGGTCCAGTTCTTGGCGCCATCGATGAAGATGAAGTCGTAACAGGGTTCACAGATTCCGTCTTTCGTCTGTGCCTCGATCTGTTTTTTCAGAAACCAATTGTACGAATTGACCTCGCGCACGATCTCTACGCGGGCGCCCAGGCCGAGCCGCTCGAGGGTGTGCTCGATGGTGGTTTCAAATTCCGCGCTGCTCTCCAAATCGACGCTCGTAAGCGTGCCGGCACCGATCTCATCGAGGGCGGCGGCAATATATCCGCTGCTTGCGCCGTGGGCGAAGCCCAGTTCCAGGCAGTCCCGCGGCTTCTCGGTGAGCAGGAAGTCGTAGAGAATTCGTGCCGAATGCCGGGAGATATGCGGCACCTTGTCGAGCAGCGAAGCAGCCTGTTTAAACTTCATCGATGAGTATCCGGGCCTTGGGCCAGCGGGCGAATTCATGCCGCAGGCAGTCGTTGAAATAGTGCCACTCGCGTGGGTGAACGGCGTCTCGCGCGGTGCTTCGGAGCATGCGCTGCATGTGCCGGAAGCCCGCACGCAGTGCAGCCGGTCGCGCGGCACGACGGATGTCGTTGTCGATCCAGACCAGCGATTGTTGCTCAATCCAGCCGATGTTGTCGAAGTGGCCGTCCTTATGAATCAGCCCGTGCCCGTGCAGGCGGGCCATATCCGCGGCCAGGCGCTCGAACAACCGGTAGCGGGCGGTATCGTCGCTGCTTTCGCGTATGAACACCAGCGATGAGCGATAGTGCGGTATCTCGGCCATGAACAGCACGGATTCATAGGCCGCAAACGGAGACAGCGAAACGCCCCAGCCGTGCACTGTCGGTGTCGCCAGACCGGCCGCCTGCAGTCGGTGGGCGCTCAGATACTCGCGGCGCGCCTGGGCGTTTATGTATTTGCGCAGGCTGTCTCTCGGCTGGCTGCGCGGGTAAGCCAGCTTGGCCAGGATCGGCGGATCGGCTTCGATCCGGAACAGAGCGGAATGGGGCCCTTGCTTGAAAGGCCGCCAGGCCTCTGTCGGGGGAATTCGCAGCGCCGGCTCGCCGTGCACCCGCCATAGCCCGGCCGCAGGCCCCATCGATCGTCTGATCCGCGGTTTGACCGCTTGCTGACGCTGCACCGCCTGCGTCACTCAATCGCCCAGCCAGCGCGCTGCGTCCTTGGCGAAGTAGGTCAATATGCCGTCGCAGCCGGCCCGCTTGAAGCTGCCCAGGCATTCGAGCACGGCAGAGCGCTCGTCGAGCCAGCCGTTGTCGATGGCGGCCTTGAGCATCGCGTACTCGCCGGACACCTGGTAAGCAAAGGTCGGCACGCCAAACGTCTGCTTCACGCGATGAATGATATCGAGATACGGCAGGCCGGGCTTGACCATGACCATGTCCGCGCCTTCCTTGAGATCCAGCGCGACCTCGCGCAGGGCTTCGTCGGTATTGGCGGGGTCGACCTGATAGGTGCGCTTGTCGGCCTTGCCGAGATTGGCCGCCGAGCCCACCGCCTCGCGGAACGGGTTGTACAGGCTGGAGGCGAACTTGGCGGCATAGGACATGACCAGCGTGTTCACATGGCCCTTGTCTTCCAGCGCATTGCGCATCGCCTGGATGCGCCCGTCCATCATGTCCGAGGGCGAAACGATATCCGCGCCGGCATCGGCATGGGCCAGCGTCTGGCGCACCAGGATCTCGATGGTCTTGTCGTTGAGCACATAGCCGTTGTCGTCGATTACGCCATCCTGGCCGTGGCTGGTATAGGGGTCGAGCGCGACATCGGTCATAACGCCCAGCTGCGGGAATTCGCGTTTGATCGCACGAATTGCCTGCGGTACCAGCCCATCGGGGTTGGCTGCTTCCTGCGCATCGGGCGTCTTCTTGTCGGCGTCGATTACGGGGAACAGCACGACCGCTGGAATGCCCAGGGCGACAACGTCCGTCATTTCACGCAGCAGCCCTTCAAGCGTGTGTCGCTGCACGCCGGGCATCGCCGTCACATTGACCGGCTCGCCTTCGGTCACGAAGACCGGGTAGATCAGATCATCTACCGACAGTCGCGTTTCGCGCGACAGGCGCCGGGCGAAGTCGGTGGCACGCCCGCGACGCAGACGTGTTGCAGGATAATGGCCGGGAAAGGTTTCAGGCATGACAGTCGGCAGGCAGTTCGATTCGTGTCACCGATATGCGTATCCCGGGCCCGGCTTTCAACACCTGCTAAGATCGCGTGCAACATAATCAAGCGCGAGGCGACGACCATGCGCCCCATGAAACATACCGAGCTTGCGACCGATTTTCCGCCCATACGGCGTGCGCGCCTGCACACCCTACAGATGAATCTGGGCTATCTATGCAACCTGGCCTGTACCCATTGCCATGTCGAGGCCGGGCCCAAGCGTACCGAGCTCATGGATCGCGCGACCATGGATACGGCGCTGGAATTCATCGCCGCCCAGAGTATCCAGACGCTGGACGTGACCGGCGGGTCGCCGGAAATGCATCCACGCTTTCGTGAGTTCATGGTCGAGGCCAAGGCCCTGGGCGTACACCTGATGGATCGCTGCAACCCGACCATTATCGAAGAGCCGGGTTATGACTGGGTACCCGCGTTTCTTGCCGAACATCAAGTGGAAGTGGTGGCCTCGCTGCCGTGCTACACCGCCGACAACGTCGACGCCCAGCGCGGCAAGGGCGTATTCGACGACAGTATCGCCGCGCTGCAGAAACTCAATGCGCTGGGCTATGGCCATCCGGACAGCGAGCTGACCCTCAACCTGGTCTATAACCCGGGTTCACCGTCGTTGCCGCCGCCACAGGACACGCTCGAACAGGATTACAAGCGCTTCCTGGCCGACCAGTTCGGTATTGTTTTCGACCACTTGTTCACGCTGGCGAACATGCCGATCAAACGCTATGCGCATATGCTGCTGCGTGAAAAGCGCATGGGCGAATACATGCAGCTGCTACGGAGTGCGCACCGCACCGAAAACGTGGCCGACGTGATGTGTCGTGGGCTGATCAGCGTGGACTGGCAAGGCTATGTCTACGACTGCGATTTCAACCAGATGCTCGATATGCCGCTGGCCGGGGCCGGCGCGACCCACTTGAGTGCGTTGATCGACAGCGATTTTTCCCGGCGACCGATCGCGGTGGGCGATCACTGCTATGGCTGTACCGCCGGGCAGGGCAGCAGCTGCGGCGGCGCGCTCAACTGAGCGCGTGCCATCGTTCGGATTGCGCGGCGTTGAGCCGCGCCCACTTTCCCGCCAGACTAGGCGGCTAGGCTAATAGTGAGTCCATGCATGAGTAGCGCAAGCGTTTACGCTGTTCGTTCCGACGCGCCGCATGTCGCCATCGGTATCTTGCGCGCTGTGCGCGGGCCGGCCGTCGTCCGGTTGCATGCCCATGGCTGAGCGAGAACAGCTGGCCGAGTGGCTGGTGGCGACCGCGCGCGGCGACGAGCAGGCGTTTCAGCGGCTCTATGCGGCGACGTCGTCGCAACTCTACGGGCTGCTACTTCGTATACTGCGCAACCCCGAGCGTGCCCAGGACGCCCTGCAGGATGCCTATGTCCGGGTATGGCAGAAAGCCGACACCTACGCGCCGGAGCGCGGCGCGCCGTTGACTTGGCTTTTGTCCATCGCCCGCTATCGTGCCCTGGACGTGCTTCGGCGCAAACGCCCGGAAGTTGCCATGCCCGAAGAGCCGGATATGGTCGCAACGCTGCTGGAAGACGAACAGTCGCTGTCGCCGCTGCAGGAAAACGAAAACCAGCAGTCGCTCGAAGCGATTCAGGTCTGTTTGAGAAGTCTGCAGCCCGAACAGCGCGATAGCGTGCTGCTGGCCTATTACGAAGGCCTGACCCACCAAGAGCTCGCCGAGCGCCTGGACGCGCCGTTGGGAACGGTCAAGAGCTGGATCCGTCGCGGGCTGTTGCGGCTGCGCGAATGTCTGGCGGAGCGTGCGTAATGGGCGAGTCCGAACAGCAACAGCGCAGTCTGACGGCGGCGGAATACGTGCTTGGCACGCTCGACCCGCGTGAACGCAGCCGTTATGAAACCCTGCTGATGCACGACGCCGAGGCGCGACGTGAACTGGCCTATTGGGAAACGCGGCTCGGTGAGCTCGGGTTGGCCGTGCCGGCGGCCGAACCGCCGGCAGCGGTCTGGGATCGTGTCACGCACGAACTCGGGCTCGAACGGGCCACACCGGTCGCACCAAGCCGCGAACAATCCAGCACCCACAATCGTCCGGCCGCGAACGACAACAGCCCGGGTATATGGCAGGGCCTGGCCCTGGTCGCCTCGGTTGCGGCGCTGGTCATGGCCGCGCTGCTGTTCACGGGTTCGACCGAGCGCGAGGCCACGCCTGACGCGGCCTCGGCGCCGGCCTATGCCAGCGTGGTCTACGACGAACCAACGGGCATGATCTGGCTGGTGACCGCACATGCCGGCACCGACAAGATGTCGGTGGTTGCCATGGGCGACTACGACGTGCCGGAAGGCAAGGTGCTGCGCGCCTGGCTCAAGCCGGAACACGGCGAGCCGGTATTGCTCGGCAAATGGCCGAACACGCACGGCGACCATGAAATGACGGTATCCGATGCCGCCGCCGAATGTATGAACCAGCCGGCGAAGCTCATGGTTTCAATGGAGGATGCAGGCGCTGCCAACGGGGCGTCGACGCCGAACGGCAAGCTGATGTGGACGTCTCCCATCGCGCGGCGCACCGGTTGAGCGCGCCGCGCAGGTCTTAGGGCCTGTTGACACCAATGCCAATCGCCGCGTTGCTGATCGAAATCATGCCAGGCAAGGCGCCTGCCGCCGACCCTGGTATTCCCCAGGCGCGTCGCAACCTGTCGGCGTGCGCGCGTATGTCGGCAGTTTGGTTGTTAGCGCTGTTCATGCCCAGAGCCGGCAGATGGCCGAGACAGGCCTGGGGGCAACCGGACAAACGTTCGCCCGGTCAGCACTAGCGGTCGTCAGGCATGTCGGCTTCGTCGTTCAAGGCCCAGTTGTACTCATAGTCGTCGATGGTGTCCCGCATATCCAGGCGCGTCGAGCGCGCGGGGTCGGCGAAGCGGCGCAAATGGCTGATGATGGCGCGATCGTTACCGCCGAAATCCTGCCCATACCAGTCGTAGATGCTCGACACCACCAGCTCGCCATCGTCGAAGCGAACGCCGGCAGGGCTGTTGACGTAGTCGCGGGCGTTCTCGCGCAGCAGGGTATACACGTTGTCGCCGGTATATGCCTGCGTACTCAGATCCGGGCAGCTCATCGACGCGCAGTTGACCCCGTAGTGGGTCAGCCCGTCGTGCCAGATGGGTCTCAGGATCCGGTGTTCGATATCGTTGAGGCTGAGTTTTTCGCCGTCGATCGTGAGATATCGCTTCTTCCAGGGCCCTGATGAAATCAGGCTGCCGCCGATATCGCGGATCGAATCGACGGGGTAGGCGTCGAGCACCCGATCCAAAGTGAGGGCGTTGTAGAGATTGATCCAGTAGGCGCGCTGCACATCGCGGTTATAGGCAGCGATGTCGACCTGCTGCATGGCCTCGATATAGTTCTTGAGTCGGGTATGATCGGCCGCGCTGACGTCGCCGTAGCGCACGCCGTTGGGCGCGTGTTCGTGGGCGACGACATATTTGCGCAGAAATGCATCGTAGGCGCTGTGGTCGATCGTAGCCGTGGCGTTTTCATCATGTGCCTGCCAATGGGGCCATAGATCGGCCTTCGGGGCTGCAAACGCCGCGGTCGTGATAAAAGACAGGGCGATGAACGCGGCGACGAGACGACGCATAGGCTTACTCCTATGAAACAGGGCGCTAATCGGGCGTGCCTGCCTCGGGGTGGCTGGCCCAGCGATCGAGCCAGGAACGCATGTCGGCCATAACCGTATCGGCGCCCGTGTCTTGCAGCAACTCGTGGCGTTGGCCGTCGTAAAGGCGCAGCTCGAGCGCGCGCTGGCCGTCGCCGTCGAGCGCCCGTGCCACGCGCTGTGGGCCATGGCCGAAGCCACCCATCGGGTCGTCGCGGCCGGCTATGATGAGTAGCGGCAGGCGTATCGGCAGCTGGCGTTGTCGATGCGCGCCGCTGCTGCGCGCGATACCGCGCAGAACCATGTGCCAGGCACCCGCGCGCAGGGGGAAGCCGCAGTCGGGGTCGCCGTTGTAGGCGTCGACAGCCGCGCTGTCGCTAGACAGCCATGCGTTCTCGCGCACCGAACCGTAATAGCGCGACAGGCGCCGGTCATAGGCACTTATGATGAGCGACTGTAACGGCTTGCTGACCCCGTCCGGACCGACGCGCGCGCACTCGAGGCGGGCGAGCAGTGCTGCCGCGCGGCACCGGATGCGACCGGGTCGATCGGTGCCGCTGAGAATGCCACCGGCGTACGCATCGCCGTACTGCTGAAGTACGCTCATCGCGATAAACGAGCCGAGGCTGTGTCCGAACAGGAATATCGGAACGTTGCCCGCATCGCGCGCAGCCCGCTGACGAACGCGCTCTACGTCGTCGACGAGCGTTTGCCAGTTGCAGCGCTCGCCGAGATTGCCGTGGTCCACGGCGGCGGTGGTCGCGCCATGACCGCGCAGATCGAAGGCGTGGACGTCGATACCGGCCGCCGCGAGATATTCGGCCAGCCGCGCATAACGGCGGGCGTGCTCGGCCATGCCATGCACGATGACGAGAGCGGCACGCGTTTCAAGCCGGGCCGGCCAGCGATAGGCGACCAGGCGCGTGGCGCTGTCGGTGCTGACCTGCTGTGTTTCGTACGTCAATAGTTGACCTGTATGGCCTGGTGCACGGAAGCTGCATCCTGTCCGGGAGGCAATCGCACGATCCGGTAGCGCCCGCTGCGAGGCTATAGTGCCAATGGACTCGGACGCTGCCCGATCTTAATCGCGTTTATCCTAAGCCCTAAAAGCGAAAGACGTATATGAACCAAGTCAAGGTCCTGTGCTCATGAGCGGTTCCCGTCACCTGTTGGCTATCGACCAGGGCACGACCAGCAGTCGGGCCATCGTATTCGACGATCGGGGCCATATTCGCGGCCGTGCACAGCGTGAATTCCAGCAATACTTCCCACAGGAAGCCTGGGTAGAGCACGACGCCAACGATATTCTTGCCGACGTGCTCGTCGTTTGCCGCGAAGCCATTGCCGAGGCTGGCCTCGAGGCGAGCGATATCTGTGCCTGCGGGATCACCAACCAGCGTGAAACCACGGTGGTCTGGGAGCGAGCGACGGGCGAACCCATCGCGCGCGCCATCGTCTGGCAGGATCGACGCACCGCCGAGCGCTGCCGCGAACTCGCCGACGAGCGAACCGAAAGCTGGTTGCAGGACAAGACGGGGCTGTTGTTCGACCCGTATTTTTCGGCCACCAAGGTGGCCTGGCTGCTCGACAACATGGACGGTGCACGCGCGCGGGCCGAGGCCGGGGAGCTGGCGTTCGGCACGATCGACAGCTGGCTGCTATGGCATCTGACCGGCGGCGCTGTGCATGCCACCGATGCCACCAACGCCTCGCGTACGCTGCTGTTCAATATTCGCGATCAGGCCTGGGACGACGAACTGCTGTCGTTTTTCGACATCCCGCGCGCCCTGCTACCCGAAGTGCGGGATACCGCCAGCGATTTCGGCACTATCCGCAAAGACCTGCTCGGCGCCGAGATCCCGATTGCCGCCATGGTAGGCGATCAACAGGCGGCCCTCGTAGGTCAGGCCTGCTTCAAGCCCGGCATGGCGAAGTCGACCTATGGCACCGGCTGTTTTCTCATGCTCAACGTCGGTGAAGAGGCGCTTGCTTCGCGGCATCGGCTGTTGACCACCGTCGCCTATCGCATCCACGGCAAGACCACCTACGCACTGGAGGGGTCGATTTTCGTCGCGGGCGCGGCTATTCAATGGCTGCGCGACGCCCTGCATATGTTCGAAAAGGCCGAGCAGACCCAGGCGCTGGCGGCATCGGTCGATCATACCGGCGGCGTCTATTTGGTACCGGCGTTCACCGGCCTGGGCGCACCGTACTGGGACCCGGAAGCGCGCGGCGCGATCCTGGGGCTGACACGCGATACCGGCATCGAACAGATCGTGCGTGCGGCACTCGAGTCGACCTGCTATCAGACCCGCGACCTGGTGAACGCGATCGGCGACGATGCCGAGCCACCGCGCGAGCTGCGCGTGGACGGCGGCATGGCCGCAAACGACCTTGTGTGCAGCTGTCTTGCCGATATTCTGCAAACGCCGGTGGAACGCCCCGAAGTGATCGAAACCACGGCCCTGGGCGCGGCCTATATGGCGGGACTGCAGGTTGGGCTGTACGACTCGCTCGATGCGATCGCCGAGCTGTGGCGCGCCGAGCGGCACTTCGAGGTCGAGAAGAGCGCGGCCGAAGTCGATGCGCTCTACGAAGGCTGGTGTGAAGCCGTGGCGAGGGTGCGCGGATGACTCTAATCTGCACCGCTGCCCGCACCCGCTAAACTCAGCCAGACTGCCTGCCCATGGATATATCCATTCTGTTCGCGACGCGCAATCGTGCCGCCCAGCTCGAGCAAACCCTGGCCAGCTACCGTGCATTGGACATGCAGGGTCTCGAGTGGGAATTACTGATCGTCGACAACGCAAGCACGGACGCCACGGCCGATGTGATCGAGCGCATGCGCGATCATTTGCCGATCGTATGCTCGACGTTTCACGGTGTCGGCAAGAATCGGGCGCTCAACGAAATGTTGCCGCAGCTGCGCGGATCGCTCGTCGTTTTCACCGACGACGATGTGCTGCCCGAACCGGACTGCATACGCGCTTATATCGATGCGGCGCAACGCTGGTCCGACGATGTCGTATTCGGCGCGCGTATCGAACCCCGCTTCCCGGCCGGTACCCCGGACTGGATGCAGTCGCCGGACTTCGAGTTCTCGACCACCGCCTTCGCGCGTTACCAGCCGGCGGCGCAGGAAGGGCCGGTGCGGCGCCATCCTTATGGTCCGAGCTTCGCCGTGCGTCGCTCGGCTTTCGAGGGCATGTGCTTCAATGAACAGCTCGGTCCGCAAAGCGGCAGCTATGCGATGGGTGGCGAGGCGGATTTCCTGCGTCGCCTGCATGCCAAGGGACACCGCTATATTTATGTCCCCCAGGCTCGCGTTGCCCACGTGGTGAGACCCGAGCAGGTGCATGCCGACTGGTTGCTGGCACGGGCCAACAAGAAGGGGCGCGGCCAGGTCTATTTACCGAGCAACAAGAAAAAACGGCGCATTCGTTTGGCGGGCGCACCGCTCAAGCTGTGGCTCGCGGTGTCGCGATCTTGGCTGCGCTATCGTTTGGCCACGCTAAGAGCCAACGAACGCGAGCGTCTGCAAAAGGGCATCGCCTATCAGCTGCGATTGGGCGAACTTCAGCAACGGCTGAAGGATTACAGCTCGACTGCCTGAGGCGCCTGCTTTACGGTCGCAGCCTGTTCAGGCCCGCGCGCTATCCGTGATGCCGAACAGATCCGGGCGCGCCTCGAGCAGCAGACTGATATTGAACAGCGCGTGCAGCGCCTTGGTATGGTCTGCGCCGCCAGCACGATGTTCGTCGAGCAATGCCGTCGCCTCAAGCCACGGTATGTGTTGTGATTCGTCCAGCTGCTGCATGCCCTGGGCGTACATCGCGTGAAAATCGCTGCGGTCTCGGAGTAGCTGGCGGAAGTCGAGATACTGCCAGCTCCGGTTCGCGGGGGGCACATCCACCCAGGGTAATATCCGACTGAGGTTACGACGCATGCGCCGGCGCCGCTTCAGTCGCTTCTTGTGGTGCCGTATGGCCCTCTCGTCGGCGCCGAGCGGCAGGCCACCGCTGGCTGTTGTCGGCAGCGCGAAGACTTCCGGAAAGGCGTACTGGAACAGTTCGATGAAGAATGCCCGGTTCTTGCGGATGTCATCGGGTAGCCCGAGCATGAAAGCGCACCATTGCGGATCCAGAAACGGGGTGACGACATCGAAGCCGGGCGGGCAGACGATCGGGCGAACGAGCATCTGCTGGCGAACGCCGTAATCGAGCTGTTGTATGGCCGGCAGCAGATCAAGCGAAACGAAGGGCGCATCAGGCAGAGCATCCAGCGGATCCGTGCCGGGGGCCGTCAGGGTCGCGGTGCGGCTGAGCCGACACCATGCAGCCAGCTGGGCGCGTGCTTCGTCCCAGCTAAGCCCGCCGGCCTTGCCCAGATTCTTGCCGGCGAGTACGTCGCCGATAAAACCGTTGGCATAGGTATAGCCGTCGCCGAAATACTGCGCGATATGATCGTTGTAGAACATATCCAGAAGGACCGAGGGGCGCGGTGAGCGCTTGGCCAACGACAGCAGGTCGGCACGTTTGACTTCGATCTTGCGTAAATCGAATCGGTCGATTGGCGCGCCGGTCGCTCGAGCGACCGGTAGCGCGAGGTCGTAATCGAAGGCGCCCGGAATACCGTAGGTAACAGCACGCACGTCCGCGCCGCATGCCCGCAAGCCGGCAAGAACCGCGCGCGAATCCAGGCCTGCACTCAGGGGCACGATCAGTGGTTTTTCAGTGCGTTCGACGACCCGAAGGCAGACGTTCCTCCACAGCTCTGCGCCTTCTTTGAGCAGGCGCGGTGGATCGTCATTGCGGCGCTGCTTGCGCTGTTGCGCCTCGATGAGGGTCTCGGTCGAAAACGGTAGCGCTGGCTGGACGCTTGGACTACGAATGATCGAGCCGTAGTGCAGGGCCTGGCCCAAGGCCGATAAATCCACCGTGTTTCGTTGCGTCATGCCGATATTGGGAGAAGACTTCAGTAATCCGCGATTGTACGACAGCTTCTTCGGCACGATAGCCATATCGTTTCACGACCCTCTGTGTTGCTAAACTTGCCGACCATCGCTGTATAGGAAAGCCGAAGTCTATGGCCACCATGGATGCGACGCCTGCTCAAGACGATCGAGTCACTTTCGTAGTCACAAGCTGTGGCCGTCCCGAACTGCTGTCCCGGACGTTACAAACGTTCGTCGAGCACAATACCTATCCCATCGCGCGCTACGTGCTAATCGAGGATTCGGGCGACGATGAAATGCGGGCCTGGTTGGAGCGCGAATACGGCACGTTCTTCGATCGGATCCTGTTCAACGAACCACGCCTGGGGCAGATCAAGAGCGTCGACCGCGCCTATTCGATTGTGGATACGCCGTATATCTTCCACTGCGAGGACGATTTCGAATTCTTTCGCGAAGGCTTCGTCGAGGAATCGCTATCCGTACTCAAGCATGATCCGAAGGCGATCACGGTATGGATGCGCCATCTCTGGGACTGCAAGAAACACAAGCTAGGCGAGCGCATTCAATACACGCCCGATAACGTGATGTATCGCCAGGTGCTGCCGAAGGTTTCCCACAAGGAAACGTGGCACGGCTTTACTTTCAATCCAGGCTTGCGGCGGCGAGCGGACTACGAGCTTATCAAGCCTTTTGCGGCCGTCGGTCATGAGCTCCAGATAAACTACGCGTATCACGATCTCGGCTTTCATGGCGTCGTACTCGAAGAGGGAGCCACGCGACATATCGGCGCCGGCCACCACGTCTCGGATGTAGGCGAGTCGTTGTATCGACGGATCAAGGTTGAATTGCGTCGGCGTCGACGCGCCCGTCGCGAGCGCAAGGCCCACCGCTGATTGATACATACGGATCGAGCCGCATGAGTGAGCTAGACATCAGCGTGGTGTTGACCACGCGCGACCGGGCGGACCGGCTGGCGGCGACGCTGGAAGACTTCGCGCGGCTGCGCAGCGAGGGATTCGACTGGGAACTGTTGATAGTCGATAACGGCAGCCGCGATGCCACCGCGGCGGTCATCGCAGAAGCCAGCAAGTGCTTGCCCATCCGCATGTTGACGCTCGATCGGCCCGGCAAATGCAGGGCGCAGAATCTGGCGCTCGAGCAGGTCGTCGGCGCGCTGGTGGTGTTTACCGACGATGATGTCTCGGTAGATTCCGGTTGGCTCGAAGCGCTTTGGGGCGCCGCACAGCGTTGGCCCGACGCCGACCTGTTCGGTGGCGCGATTCGCGTGAAATTGATCGGCGACCCGCCGGACTGGCTGCAGGGCGAGAACGGACAGAAAATCGTGGCGCGCCATTGCGCCGAGTACCGGCCGCGCGAGGATGAAGGCTATACCGATACCCCGCCGATCGGGCCCAATATGGCAGTGCGCCGTCGGGTACTGGGGGATATCCGCTTCGACGAGAACGTCGGGCCCGACGGTAGTAGCGACTATATCAAGGGCGGCGATACCGATTTCAACATCGCCCTCATGCAGCGTGGTCATCGCTGCGTATTCGTTCCGAATGCAATTGTCGGCCACCACGCCTACGCTGAACAACTGAGCTTCGAGAGCCTATTTCAGGGCGTGTATCGACGCGGGCGCAAGAACGGCTATCTGCGCCCCGAACGCGGCGGCCCCAGCATCTCAGGGGTGCCGATTAAACTCTGGGTTCGCCTGATAAAGCAATGGCTTCGGCTTCGATGTGCGTCTCGCACAGATGCGCTGGTTTACTACGAACTTGGAACCAAATACTTCTATCGTTTGGGCTATGTAGACCAGCTGCGTGTTAAAGGCTGAACCGCGTTTGGCCTGGCAAGACGTCAAGTTCTTATTAGCAGGCAATCGTATTCGATAAGTTGCCAACCGTCGCGACTGACCGGGGACATGCCGGCGACACAAAACCCGCGGCTCTCAAAAACGTCAGGCTCTCGGTCCAATGAGGCAGGCCTTCGTAGACCGCTTTAACCGATACTTCGGCAAGTATGATTTCGATATTTCGCCGGACTTGCGAGCTACCTTCGACGACTTGCATGTCGTAGCCCTGCGTATCGAGCTTCAGACATATCTTGCGCTCATCGGCGTTGAAGCGTTCCCGTTCCAGAAACGAGTCTAAACGACTCACTACAACCGACGCCTTCTCGTCGGCATTCACTCGGTTGCGAAAGAGACTTAGAGCGTACTCGCTCGCTTTCAGTAAAGAGCTGAATACGCTATCCCGCGAGACGTAAATCTCTTGTTCGCCATCTTCGCTACCAAGCGCGCAATTATAGGCGTGCCAGTGCCTATCACCTTGCGCGTGGTGTTTCAGCGTTTTCAACCACTGAAGGCGCGGGTTCGAAGGATATTAATTGACCCGAATAATAATCGCGGAGCTTGTGCGCGAATTGACCGGTATTGGCGCCGACATCGACGACAACATCAACACCCAGGTGGTTCAGCAGCGAGTTCAGCTGGGCGCGCTTGCACGGCCAGGCGTTTCTTTCGCGTTCGGTATCTACGATTAACAGCGATTTCTTGTCGAGAAACTCAACGCGGTACCAGCTCGTGCTGTCGATGAGCCGACAGAACAAACCGGTACCGCGCTTCGCCCTTGGATGAGCCCCACTTTCGAGTCTATATCGAGGGGACTAGAGGACGGCGTTAGCCGAGAAGAGCCGACACCGCTTCACGCTCGCTGCGCAGCTCGTCTTCGGTGGCCTTCATGCGCTCGCGGCTGAACTCGTCGATTTCCAGATCCTGGACGATTTCGTATTTGCCGTTCTTGCAGGTCACGGGATAGGAAAACATGATGCCTTCCTCGACGCCGTAGCTGCCGTCGGCGGGGATGCCCATCGACACGATGCCTTTCGAGCCATTCACCCAGTCGTGGATGTGGTCGATGGCGGCCGAGGCGGCCGAGGCCGCGCTGGAGGCGCCGCGGGCTTCGATGATCGCTGCGCCGCGCTTCTGCACGGTGGGGATGAAGTCGTTTTCGTACCAGTCACGGTCGACCAGATCCAGGGCCGGCTTGCCGTTGACGGTCGCCTGGCTGATATCCGGGTACTGGGTCGCGCTGTGGTTGCCCCAGACGATCATCTTGTCGATATCGGTGACCTGGGTGCCGGTCTTCTGGGCCAGCTGCGACAGGGCACGGTTGTGGTCCAGGCGCATCATGGCGGTGAACTGACCCTTGTCCAGGTCCGGCGCGTTGCTGGCCGCGATCAGGGCGTTGGTGTTGGCCGGGTTGCCGACAACCAGCACCTTGACGTCGCGCGAGGCGTGGTCGTTGATGGCCTTGCCCTGCACCGAGAAGATATCGGCGTTGGCCTTGAGCAGGTCGGAGCGCTCCATGCCCTTGCCGCGCGGCTTGGCGCCGACGAGCAGGCAGATGTCGGCATCCTTGAAGGCTTCTTCGGGCTTGTCGGTGCCGATGATGTCCTTGACCAGCGGGAAGGCACAGTCGTTGACTTCCATCATCACGCCGTTGAGCGCATCCATCGCCGGCGGAATTTCCAGCAGCTGCAGGATGACCGGCTGATCCGGGCCGAGCATGTCGCCAGCGGCGATACGGAAGATGAGCGAGTAGCTGATCTGGCCGGCGCCGCCGGTAATGGCTACGCGTACGGGTTCTTTCATGGTGCGCTCCTTGTAAATGGAAAGGTTTGAAGACAGACGCGAACAACAGCTTGCCGTGTCTTATGACAGATACCGCGGCAACGATGCCCGAATTCGATAGACTAGAGGCGATCGCGCGACGCCAGCGGCTTTTGTGTCCACGTCGTTTCAAAAGTCGGTCGCAGAGCATAGCCGAAACACCAAAACGGGTAAAAACACCGTGCATCTATGCACGGTCCGCAGGCGTAGCCATGCGTTCGACTTGCCCGTACGCTTCAATAAAAAGGACGACATGCAGCGAATCGCTATCGTGGGCAGCGGCATCGCCGGGCTGGGGACGGCATGGCTACTCGATGGCAGCGCCGAGATCACCGTCTTCGAAGCCGCCAATCGGCCCGGCGGGCATGCCAATACGGTAATGGCCGGTGAACAGCCGGTGGACACCGGCTTTATCGTGTTAAACGATCGTAACTATCCGTTTTTCGAGTCGTTATTGGCCGAGCTTGCGGTCGAGACACGGTCCAGCGACATGTCGTTTGCGGTGTCGATCGGCGACGGCGCGATCGAATGGGCCGGCGATAGCTGGCGTACGCTGTTCGCCCAGAAAAGCCGGCTGCTGGATTCACGCCACTGGCGCATGATCGCCGATATCCTGCGCTTCAACCGCCAGACCCGCCAGCTCATAGAGACCGATGCGCTACCCGCGGTGTCGCTGGGCGAGTTTCTTGATCGTAATGGTTATAGCGATGCCTTTGCCGCGCGCTATCTGTTACCCATGGCGGCCGCGATCTGGTCCACGCCGACGGCGGACATGCGCGCCTTTCCGGTCGGTGCATTCCTGCGGTTCTTCGACAACCACGGGCTGCTGGAACTGTCGAACCGGCCGCAGTGGAAAACGATCGTCGGCGGCAGCCAGCGCTATGTGCAGGCCATTGCCAAGCACCTGGGCGCGCGTCTGCGCCTGGCCACGCCGGTCGAGCGCGTACGCCGCGATCAAGACGGCGCCCATCTGACCCTGGCCAACGGCAAGACCGAGACGTTCGATCAGGTGGTGTTCGCCTGTCATGCCGATCAGACCCGCGCGATGCTCGCGGATGCCAGCGCGCTGGAATCCTCGCTGTTGTCGGCGTTTCGCTTTCAGCCCAACCGCGCGATCCTGCACAGCGATATCGCGTTGTTGCCGCAGCGCCGGCGTGTCTGGGCGGCCTGGAATTATCTGGCCGATCGCGACGGCGTCGAGGATCAGCGCGTCACCGTGAGCTACTGGATGAACCGGCTGCAGTCCATCGGCGGCGAGCGCCAATACGTGGTCAGCCTCAATCCGCGCGTCGAGCCCAACGCCCGCCACGTCATCCGCGAAATCGAGTATCACCACCCGGTGTTCGACGGCGAGGCGATCGCCGCGCAGGGCCGGCTGGACGAGATCCAGGGCCATAATCGGGCCTGGTTCTGTGGCGCCTGGTGCGGCTACGGCTTCCATGAAGACGGCCTGGCCTCGGCGGTGCGCGTGGCCCGCGGACTGGGCATCGACGTGCCTTGGCGTGGGCGCGATGGTTAGTGCGGGCGCGCTCTATCGCTGTCGGGTCATGCATCGGCGACCGGGCCCGCCGCGCTATCGCTTCAACTATCGCAGCTTCTATCTGCTGCTGGATATCGATGCGATCGATGACGCCTGTGCCGTATCGCCGCTGTTGTCCCGCAACCGCTTCAATGTCCTGTCGTTCTACGATGCCGAGCATGGCCCGCACGATGCGCGCGTGAACCTGCGCGTCTGGCTGGATGAGCTGCTCGCTGAACACGGCGTCGACCTGGCCGGCGGGCGTGTACAGCTGCTGACCATGCCGCGCGTGCTCGGCTACGGTTTTCATCCGATAAGCGTGTTCTATTGCCACCATGCCGACGGCTCGCTGCGTGCCATCGTGGTGGAAGTTCATAACACCTTCGGCGAGCACCATTTCTATGTGCTGCACGAGCAGGGCGCGCCCATGAACTGGCGTGCGGCGCAACGCAAGGCCAAGGCCTTTCACGTATCGCCGTTTTTCGACCGCAGCGGCGGCTACCGGTTTCATTTCGCCGAACCGGGCGCGCAGCTGGGTGTGGGTATCCGCCTGTTCGAAGCCGACGGCCAGCGTCTGCGTATTACCACCACGCTGACCGGCGAGCGCCGCGCGCTGAATACGGCCAACATCCTGAAAGCGGTCTGCGGCGTACCGTTCATGACGATCAAGGTCGTCGCGGCGATCCACTGGCAGGCGTTCAAGCTCTGGCTGCGCGGCGCCGTATTCCACCGTAAACCCGAGCAGAACCGCGAGAATGTCTCCTGAAACGATGACCATGCAACGTGACAAGGGCGCGACGATTCAAGCCGGCGAACCCAGCAACTGGCGCGAGCGTCAGGTGGTAAAACGCCTGGATCGTATGCATACCGGGCGTCTGGAAGTGCGCCTGCCCAACGGTTCGCTAGCGATTTTTGCCGGCGATCGCGAGGGGCCGTCGGCACGGCTGTACATGCATTCTGCGGCCATGGTCACGCGTTTGTTCAAGGCCGGGTCCATCGGTTTTGCCGAAGGCTATATGGCCGGCGAATGGGATGCCGACAACCTCGCCACGCTGATTTATCTGCTACACCTCAACGAAGACGCGCTTGAGCCGGATTTTTCGCGGCTGCAGCATTTGTATACCTTGATGAGCGCGATCCGGCATCGGCTTCGGCGCAACTCCAAACGCGGCTCCCGGCGCAACATCGCCTACCACTACGATCTGGGTAACGACTTCTATGCCCAGTGGCTGGACGAAACCTGGACCTACTCCAGCGCGATTTTCCAGCACGAAGACGAACCGCTGGAGACCGCGCAAAAACGCAAATATGCCCGTCTTCTGGCGCGGCTCGACGTGCAACCGGGCGATCATATTCTCGAAATCGGCTGTGGCTGGGGCGGCTTCGCCCGTTACGCGGCGACCCATGCGGATTGCCGCGTAACCGGCCTGACTCTGTCCACCGAACAACTGCGCTTTGCCCAGGCGCGTGCGCAGGCCGCCGGTGTGGCCGATCGCGTGTCGTTCGAGCTGCGTGACTATCGCGATGTCAGCGCACAGTACGACCACGTGGTCTCGATCGAGATGTACGAAGCGGTGGGCGAAGCCTACTGGCCGACCTATTTCGCCGCCATTCACGATGCCCTCAAGCCGGGCGGGCGCGCGGCGATCCAGGCGATCACCATCGACGACTCGCGCTTCGACTACTACCGCGCCAACGTCGACTTCATCCAGGAGTACGTATTTCCGGGCGGCATGCTGGCCTCGCCCAGCGTGTTCCAGGCGCAGTCCGAAGCCAAGGGCCTGCACGTACGCGAAACCGACTTCTACGGTGCAGACTATGCACGCACCCTGATGCGCTGGGACGATGCGGTACGGGCGGCGTCCGATTCCATCATCACCGAGCGCGGCGCGTCGTTCTACCGCATGTGGCGGTATTATCTGGCCTACTGCGCGGCCGGCTTTACTTCCGGCAATATCGATCTCATGCAGATCGCCCTCCAGCGGGACTGATACGCCTATGAGTACACGTACCGGCATGGATCGCCTGGCCGCCTACGGGCTGCTCGGCCTGCCGCTGGCCGCGCTGGGCCTGCCCCTGACGGTGTATCTGCCCCCGTTTTACTCGCAGATGCCGGGCCTGAATACCGGCCTGGTCGGGGTTCTGATCTTCGCCGCGCGTCTTTTTGACGTGGTCACCGACCCGTTGATCGGCAGCGCCTCGGACAGGCTGCAGACCCGGTTCGGCCGTCGGCGGCCGTGGATCGCGGCCGGCACCCCGGTGCTCATGCTCGCGGCGTGGTTTCTGTTCGTGCCGCCCGACAACGCAGGCGCTGCCTATCTGCTGGTATGGAGCATGCTGGCGTATCTGGGCTGGACGCTGATCTATCTGCCCTACACCACGCTCGGGGCGGAAATGTCGGCCGACTACGACGAGCGCTCCCGAATCACCGCCTGGCGCGAGGGATTCTTCGTGCTCGGTACGCTGGTGGCCATCATGCTACCGGCCCTCGCACAGCGCTTTATCGGCGGCGCAGCGGCGGGTCTGGCCGCGATCGCGGTATTTCTAATGGTGGCCCTGCCCATCGCCACGGGACTTTTTCTCTGGCGGGTACGCGAACCGGACGGCGCCAGCGCTTCGAAGATCCGTTGGCGGGAAAGCCTCGATCTGCTCAAGTCCAATCGCCCCTTTACCCGGCTGCTGATCGCCTACCTGCTCAACGGGGCCGCCAACGGCCTGCCGGCCGCGCTGTTCCTGTTCTTCGTGACCGCCATCCTGGGTGGCAGCGAAATCACCGGCGGCATTTTCCTGGCGATCTATTTCCTGTCGGCCGTGCTCGGATTGCCGCTGTGGCTGAAGATCGGGCGCAACTGGAGCAAGCACCGGCTCTGGTGTGCCTCGATGCTGTGGGTGAGCTTCGTGTTCATCTTCACGCTTACGCTGGGCGAGGGCGACTATATCGGCTACGGCCTGATATGCGTGCTGGGCGGGACCTGTCTGGGCGTGGATCAGGCCATTGCCGCCTCGATCCAGGCGGACGTCATCGACGAAGACACCGCCGCCGGCGGCGACGGTCGGGCGGGGCTGTATTTCGGGCTCTGGGGCATGGCCACGAAACTGGCCTTCGCGATCGCCCTCGGGATCGCCTATCCGGTGCTGTGGTTGGCAGGCTTCGACGCCGGCCAGGACAACGACGCCGTCGCGCTATGGACGCTGGCCGTGCTCTACGGCCTGCTGCCGGTGGCGATCAAGCTCGGCGTAGTGGGCATGATGTGGAACTTCCCGCTCGACCGGCGCCGGCATGCCGAATTACAGGAGCGCATCGGGCGTAGCGAACGGGCAGCGGGCTAGAACCTCGGCGCGATTTCGTGTTCGCGTGGTGTTGCCGTACTCGAAAAGAAGACGGGAACCGCAGATTGCGCAGCTCAACGCAGATTATGTGACGCAACCCCGGGGTCGGCATGCACTGCTGCTGAGTCAGCTCGCAGGCGGCGAACTTCAGCCGTTACGCACTCTGTTCAATCTACCGTGGCCTTAAAGCAACGCAGCGACCGTTCACAATCCCCGGCCTTGGCGCAGAGCCGCTCAGTCTAGCTGGCCGAGCAGGGTTTTAAGGTCGGCGGTGATTTCATCCACGCTTTGCTGCTGGTTGATCAGCAGCCGCGCGCGGTCGTCAGGGCCGAACACGAAGATCGCGCTGCTATGCGACACCAGATAGAAGCCGTTGTCGTTGGGCTCGCCGTAGCCGTAGGTCACGCGGTAACGCTTGCTTAACGCCTTGAGCTGCTCCTGGGTGCCGGTCAGGCCCACCACCCCGTCACCGAAGCTCGATGTGAAGCGTTGCAGGCGCTCGGGCGTATCGCGTTCCGGGTCCACGCTTAAAAACAGGACATCGATATCGTCACGCGTGTCGGCATCCAGACCGCCCAGCGCTGCGCGAATGCGAGCCATCGTGGCCGGACATATATCCGGACAGTTGGTATAGCCGAAAAACAGCAGCTTCAGGCGGCCGTCGTAATCGTCGGCGGTAACCGCCTCGCCCTTTTCGTTGGTCAGATTGAACTCGAGGTCCGGCATCACGCCGGTGATGTCGTGCGCGGTGTAATCGGGACCGCCCGAGCAGCCGCTCAAGGCGAGGCCCAGGCTTATACCAACAGCCAGAAGCACGCGGGGAAGAATCTTGTGCAGGGTCATGTCACGGGTTCCTTGACTGGCGAGGCGCTCGGTCGGTCAGCGGATTCGGGCTTGCTGCGCTCGTGGATGAAGCCGAAGCGCAACAGGATAAGCGTTGCCACAACGCTCATCATGGCGGCCGGTATCCAGGTAATCAGGCCGCCCAGCTGCTGGTCTACGATGGGCGAGATCGGAAAAGCCCGCCCGCAGACGGCATAGACGTCGTAGACGGTATCGGGCGCGAGCGCGATATAGGCGCCCAGCGCGATCTGGGGCGGCATGACCGCCCACAGCACGATAATGCGCAGGCCGGTGGAGTAGGTGGTACGCGTGGTGCCCGGCGCGCGCGGGTCGAGCATGAACCACCAGAACAGCAGGCCATCGACCGCCATGGACAGGTTCATCAGCCAGTAGTCGCGGGCCGAAAGCATGGCAGTGAAATGGATCGACGGCGTAAGCCAGAAATAGATCAGGCCGACGAACAGCAGTGCACTGATGAACGGGTGCTGCACAAAGCGGTAGCAGGCCGCGACCGGCGGTAGTTCGCCGAGCCCGCGCACGCCGCGATTGAGCCAGGCCGGCGCGCCGGCAGCGAGCACGGCGGTGGGCATGGACAGCGCGATCAGAAACGGCCCGAGATGATGCAGAATCAGATGCTGGGCGCGATGGATGAAGAACATGTACTGCGCGTAGTAATCAACATGCGTCTGCATGACCACATACATGCTGATCAGCCCCAGGCCGAATGCGATCGCCGGGGCGATATCGCGCAGACGGCGTCGGCGCGCCAGCCCGCGGGCGTAGCAGCATGCAACGATCGCGAATAGCGCGATAAGCAGCGGCTGCGGCTCCCAGGGCGTGAGCCAGAGAATGATCTCGTCCATCATGCCGTTGCCGGTTAAAGGGAATGCCGAAAGCGTGAAATGCGGGCCGGCCCGCTGGTTAGTCGCTCATTTTACGCACGGGCGTCGGAAAACGATGAAGCCGCGCAATCGCCGCGGCGCTGGCGCCGCTTACCAGTCGTCCTTTTCCCGTTGTTTTTCGCGCTCTTCCTCGGCCCATGCGTCCTTGTCGAGATCACGCAGCTTGCTGCGATCCACGTGCTTGAGATCTTCTCGGCTGGCGGCGATTTGTGTGCGCACCCAGTTGACGATGCCGAACGCGGCCACGAGCAGCGCAAGTACGATCACGATCCAGATTACGGTGTTCATGGCTAGGGCCTGTTGACGCTTTATTCGGGTACGCGCCAAGCGCTGTTTGGCGGCAAGGTGAGGCGTAGTGGGCGCGGCGCCGTGTGTTCGCGCGGCGCGCCAGGGCACTGTATTGCCCGAAAACAGCGCTTGTCCAGAAGTGTTGTGTCGCCCATGAGAATCGAGGGCCTGTTAACGCTAACGCCAATCGTCGCGTTGCCTTCCGGAAATTCGCCAGCCGAGGCGAGATGTGGGGTGAGCCTAATGAACGACGCGGCGCTGCTATGCCGGGCGAATGGCTCTATAACCTCGCCAAGCGACGCATGATCGGGAAATAGGCGGCATAGGGCAGCCGCTGCAACAGCTTGACCGAGTAGGAAAGGCGCCGCGGGAAGGTGATTTCGAAACGCTTGGCCTCCAGCCCGCGTCGAATACGCCGTGCTGCGTCCTCGACGTCGATCATGAACGGCATGGGAAAGCGGTTCTTGTCGGTCATGGGGGTGCGTACGAAGCCGGGCGTAATCACGCTGATCGCGATGCCGTGACTTTCCAGATCGAGCTTTAGACCCTCGGCGAGGGCGATCATCGCGGCTTTGGAGGCGGAGTAGGGTGCCCCACCGGGCAGGCCGCGAAACCCGGCCACGCTCGCGGTCATGGCGATCTGGCCGCGGCCGCGTTCGAGCATGCCGGGCAACACCGCGCCGATGCCGTTGACCGTACCGCCATAGTTGACGGTCATGCGGTCCTGCACATCGGCCGCATCGAAGCGTGTGGCGTTGAACTGGCTGCCCACGCCGGCGTTGAGCACGGCGATATCGATCGGCCCCAGCTTTTGTTCGATTTCGACCACGACGCGCTCGTTGGCCTTCGTATCGGTTACGTCCAGCACGAAGGCATGAATGTCCTCGGGCGCGTCGGCGCGCAGGGCATCCAGTCGCTCGCGGTTGCGCCCGCTGGCGGCCACTCGCCAGCCGGCCGCGGCCATCTCCCGCGCCAGGGCTGCGCCGATGCCCGAGCTGGCGCCGGTGATCCAGATCAGCCCCTGCCTTTTCATGCGCTCTTGCCGACCTGGCTGAACCGGGTAGCCGAACGCCGCGGGTCCTGCAGGGCAGCCACTTCGATATCCTTTTCAGCCCAGCGCTGTTCGAGCCACTGCTTGAAGCGCCGGCGGTAATCGGCATCGCCCATGTAATCGCCGGAGAGCAGGTCGCGGGGCACGTCGAGACGGCGTACCCGAATGACCACTTCGTCGATCCGCCCGCAGAGCATGTCCCAGAACTTCGGCTCCGGCGTGTTCACATAGGCCACGGTCATGTCGAGCACGCCGTCGAGCACATCGTGCATGGCATTGAGGGTAAAGGCGGTACCCCCGGCCTTGGGCGGCATCAGCGCTTCATAGGGCGAGTTCACCGCCCGGCGCTTGGCAGCGTTGGAGCGCGTGCCTTCGGCATAGTTGACGATGGTGACCGGCCAGTCGCGAAAGGTCTCGCAGGAGCGGCGCACGGTTTCCATGTCGCGGGTACGCAGGGCCGGGTTCTTTTCGATCTCGGCCCGGCTATGGCGTTTCATGAACGGGAAATCCAGCGCCCAGCAGGCCATGCCGACGACCGGCAGCCAGCGCAGCTGTTCCTTGATGAAATAGCGCGGGAAGGGCAGTTGCGGCTCGATCACATGACAGAGCAGCATCACATCGGCCCAGCACTGATGATTGGAAATCACCACGTAGCGCCCGTGCGGGTCGTCGGGTACCTGTTGCTCGTAGCTGACCCGGGTCCGGCCCATGCCGAGAATGCAGGCGTTGATGCCGCGTGCCCACCAGCGCGCCACCCACAGCACCGCGTGCGTGGCCGGTTTTTTCACCGCGGGCCAGGGCGCAAGCAGTTTGGCCAGGCTGGTCGGCAACAGGGGAATGAAGCCGAGCAGGGTGACCAGCACCATGCCGATGACGGCGATTACACCGCGAATGTTTTGTAGCGCGCGCTTCATACAGGCGTATTAGACGAATTTCGGACAACGAAGTCGGCAATGTAACGGTTGCCGATGACAAGGCCAAGCCAGCGGCACGCCGGGGCGGGCGTTCAGCGCGCCGAAAACTCGTGGACAGCGTCGACCAGCGCGGCGACGTGGTCGGGATTGACCTGTGGCGTCACGCCGTGGCCGAGGTTGAACACGTGCCCCGGGTGATCACCAAAACGGTTGAGCACGTCAGCCACGTTTTCACGGATGACCTCGGGCCTGGCATAGAGCATGGCCGGGTCGAGGTTGCCCTGCAGGGCAACCCGGTCGCCGACGCGTGCGCGCGCTTCGTCGATATCGATAGTCCAGTCCAGGCCGAGCGCATCGCAGCCGGTAGCGGCCATGGCTTCCAGCCAAGGACCGCCGCCCTTGGTGAACAGGATCACGGGCACCTTGGTGCCGTCCGGGGCGTCCTCGAGCTGTTCGACGATGCGCTGCATGTAGGCCAGCGAGAATTCGCGATAGGCTGCGGGGGTCAGCACGCCGCCCCAGGTATCGAATATCTGCACCGCCTGCGCGCCGGCCGCGATCTGTGCATTGAGATAGGCCGCGACCGAGCGCGCGAGAATATCCATGAGCTGATGCAGGGACGCCGGCGCGTTATACATCAGCGCCTTGATGTGCTGATAGTTTTTCGACGGGCCGCCTTCGACCATATAGGTGGCCAGCGTCCACGGGCTGCCGGCAAAGCCGATCAGCGGCGTCTTGCCGTCGAGCTCGCGGCGAATCAGGCGCACGGCGGCGGGTACGTAGCCGAGGCTGTCCTCGATATCGGGTACGCGCAGTTTCGCGATTTCGTCCGGCGTGCGCACCGGATGGTGGAAATGCGGGCCTTCGCCGGCGACGAAATGCAGGCCCAGGCCCATGGCTTCCGGAATCGTGAGGATGTCCGAAAACAGGATCGCGCCGTCTAGGGGGAAGCGTCGCAGCGGCTGCAGCGTGACCTCGCAGGCCAGTTCCGGGTTCTGACACAGGTCGAGAAAACTGCCCGCCTGTTCGCGCAGCTTGCGGTATTCCGGCAGGTAGCGCCCGGCCTGACGCATGAGCCAGACGGGGGTGACATCAACGGGTTCGCGCTTGAGCGCACGCAGCAGACGATCGTGGGACATAAAGCACTCGCAACGCACGCGACGTTCGGCCGCGCGAAGAATGGGACGCCGCGCAGTTTAACGGCTTGGCCCGGCGGGGCATACCGCGCAGGCGGGCAGGGGAGGTTAACGCGCCGCGACCGCCTGGCTTATTTCGTCCTGGATCGCCAGCGCCGCGGCGCGTGGATCGTCGGCGTTTCGAATTGGGCGGCCGACCACCAGGTAATCCGCCCCGGCAGCGATCGCGGCGGTGGGTGTCATCACGCGTTTCTGATCATCAGGCACGCGTTCGTCGTTGGCCACGGGCCGGATGCCCGGCGTGACCGCGATCAGCTTCTCGGGGGCATGGGCGCGCAGGTTGGCGACTTCCATGCCGGACGAAATCACGCCGTCGCAGCCGGCCTCGAGCGCACGCTTAGCGCGCGAAAGCACCAGCGACTCGATATCGCAGGCAAAGCCCATATCGTCGAGATCGCCCTGGTCGAGGCTGGTCAGCGCGGTGACGGCGAGAATACGCGAGTCGCCGCTGCGTGCTTCGGCGGCCGCTTCCATGACCTGCTGGTTGCCGTGCACGGTGATGAAGTCGATATCGCGCGCGCACAGGCGACGCACCGCGGCGGCCACCGTCGCCGGCACGTCGAATAGCTTAACGTCCACGAAGACCTTCTTGCCACGGGCCTTGAGCCAGTCGACCAGCTCGAAATAGCCCGGGGCCATGGCCAGTTCCAGCCCGACCTTGTAGAAGCTCACCGCGTCGCCCAGCTGGTCGACAAGCGAGCGCGCGTCCTCGACGTCGGGCACGTCGAGCGCGAAGATCAGGCGATCGGTATCGGCAATGGGGCGCACGGGCGTGCTCCGGTCAGCGGTCTAGTCTGCGGCGCGTGGCAAAGCCGACGCGCCGCCTCAGAAGGCGATCGATCAGGCCGCGTTGCCGGATTCGCCGACGCCCACCTGCAGATAGTCGAGGATGCCCTTGGCGGCTTCACGGCCCTCGAACACGGCGGTAACCACCAGATCGGAGCCGCGCACCATATCGCCGCCGGCAAAGATCTTCGGGTTGGTGGTCTGGTACTTGAAGCGGCCCTTCTCGGGGGCAATCACGCGCCCACCGTCGTCGATATCCACGCTGTGGGTATCGAACCATTCCTGCGGGTTCGGGCGAAAGCCGAAGGCGATGATCACGCGATCCGCCTCTATGACTTCTTCGGTGCCAGGCACCGGCTCGGGCCGACGCCGGCCGCGCTCGTCCGGTGCGCCCAGCTTGGTGGTAACCACCTTGATGCCTTCGACCTGAGTGTCGCCGACGATTTCCACCGGCTGGCGGTTGAACATGAACTCCACGCCTTCCTCGCGCGCGTTCTGGAACTCCCGCGCGGAGCCGGGCATGTTTTCGGCGTCGCGACGATAGGCACAGATGACCTTCTTGGCACCCTGGCGGATCGAGGTGCGGTTGCAGTCCATGGCGGTATCACCGCCGCCGAGCACCACCACGCGCTCACCGCGCATGTCGATGAAGTCGCGCGGGTTCTTTTCCAGACCCAGCTCGCGGTTGATGTTGGCCACAAGGAAGGGCAGCGCTTCGTGCACGCCGTCGAGATCCTCGCCGGGAAAACCGCCTTTCATGTAGGTATAGGTGCCCATGCCGAGGAACACGGCATCGTATTCCTCCATCAGGTCTTCGATCTGGACGTCCTTGCCCACTTCGCAGCCCAGGCGGAATTCCACGCCCATGCCTTCCATGACTTCGCGACGGGTCTCGACCACGTCCTTTTCGAGCTTGAAGGGGGGGATGCCGAAGGTCAGCAGGCCGCCAATACGCGGATACTTGTCGAACACCACGGCTTTCACGCCGCTGCGTACCAGGATATCGGCCGCGCCGAGGCCGGCCGGGCCCGCGCCGATTACGGCGACTTTCTTGTCGGTCCAGACGACGTTCGAGACGTCCGGGCGCCAGCCCTGCTTGAAGGCCTCGTCGGTGATGTATTTCTCGACCGAGCCGATGGTGATGGCGCCAAAGCCATCGTTCATCGTGCAGGCGCCTTCACACAGCCGATCCTGCGGACAGATACGACCACAGATCTCGGGCAGGGTGTTGGTCGCGTGCGACAGCTCGGCGGCCTCGAACAGGTTGCCTTCATTGACCAGCTTCAACCAGTTCGGAATGTAGTTGTGGACCGGGCATTTCCATTCGCAGTAGGGATTGCCGCAGGAAATACAGCGTCCGGCCTGCTGCGACGCCGTTTCCTTGTCGAACTGGCCGTAGATTTCGGCGAATTCGTGGATGCGTACCGGCACCTCGACCTTTTTCGGGTCCTGGCGCGGCATGTCGAGAAACTGCAAATGATTCTTTGCCATTGCTAACCTTTAGTCGTTACGCAGCCCGCGCCGCGCCTGCCCTGGGGCAGGCGCGTCCAGGCCTTGTGTCTGCGGCGTGATCAGGCCGCGCGATTGAGCGTATCCAGAATCGTTTCCACGCTTTCGGCCTTGGGCTTCACCAGCCAGAACTGGCCAATGTAGTCGCGGAAATCCTCGAGGATTTCCGCGCCCCAGGCGCTACCTGTTTCGGCCACATGGGCCTCGATCATCTCCCGCAGGTAGTGGCGATGGGCTTCCATGTTTTCGGAAACCAGCCGATGGATATCGATCAGCTCATGATTATAGCGGTCGACGAACTCGCGCTTCTCATCCAGCACGTACGCCAGGCCGCCGGTCATGCCGGCACCGAAGTTCACGCCGGTATGGCCGAGCACGACCACGCAGCCGCCGGTCATGTACTCACAGCCGTGATCGCCGATGCCTTCCACCACGGCCGTTGCGCCGGAGTTGCGCACGCCGAAGCGTTCGCCGCCCATGCCGGCGGCATAAAGCGCGCCACCGGTGGCGCCGTACAGGCAGGTGTTGCCGATGATGGCTGCATCGCGAGCCACGAAACCGGCATCCCGCGAGGGGCGGATTACCAGCCGCCCGCCGGCCATGCCCTTGCCGACATAGTCGTTGGCGTCGCCTTCGAGATACATATGCAGGCCGCCCGCGTTGAACACGCCGAAGCTCTGGCCGGCGGTGCCGGTAAGCTTGAGCGTGATCGGCGCGTCCTCCATGTCCAGATTGCCGTGGCGGCGGGCGATCTCCCCGGACAGCCGCGCGCCAAGCGAGCGGTTGTTGTTGTGCACTTCGTATTCGAAGGTGCCACCGGTCTTGTTTTCGATCGCATCCAGCGCATCCGCGACCATCTGTTCGGCCAACTCGCCCTTGTCGAAGGGTTCGTTATGCGGATCCAGGCACTGGGTCGGGATATCGTCGGCCAGGCCGCCCTTAGACAGGATCGGCGACAGATCGAGACCCTGCTGCTTGGCGGTTTCGCCGGGCAGGATCTCGAGCAGGTCCGTACGCCCGATCAGTTCACCCAGCGAGCGCACGCCGATCTTGGCCATCAGTTCGCGGGTGTCCTGGGCGATGAAGCCGAAGAAGTTCTGCACCATCTCGGGGATACCGATGAAGTGGCGCTCGCGCAGCACCTCGTTCTGGGTCGCGACACCCGTCGCACAGTTGTTGAGATGGCACACGCGCAGGTATTTACAGCCGAGGGCGACCATCGGGCCGGTGCCAAAGCCGAACGACTCGGCACCCAGAATCGCGGCCTTGATCACGTCGAGGCCGGTCTTGAGGCCGCCGTCGGTCTGCACCCGCACCTTTTCGCGCAGGTCGTTGGCGCGCAGCGTCTGCTGGGTTTCGGACAGGCCGAGCTCCCACGGTGTGCCCGCATAGCGCACCGAGGTGAGCGGGGAGGCGCCCGTGCCGCCGTCGTAGCCGGAAATGGTGATCAGGTCGGCATAGGCCTTGGCCACACCGGCTGCGATCGTGCCCACACCGGGGCCCGACACCAGCTTGACCGATACCAGCGCCTGCGGATTGACCTGCTTGAGGTCGAAAATCAGCTGTGCCAGATCCTCGATCGAGTAAATGTCGTGATGCGGCGGCGGCGAGATGAGTGCCACGCCCGGCTTGGAATAGCGCAGGCGGGCGATCATTTCGTTGACCTTATGCCCGGGCAGCTGGCCGCCTTCGCCGGGCTTGGCGCCCTGGGCGATCTTGATCTGCAGCACTTCGGCGTTGACCAGATAATGCGGCGTCACGCCGAAACGGCCCGAAGCCACCTGCTTGATCTTCGACATCTTATCGGTGCCGTAGCGGGCCGCGTCCTCGCCACCTTCGCCCGAGTTCGAGCGCCCGCCCATGCGGTTCATGCCCTGGGCCAGCGATTCATGCGCCTCCGGCGACAGGGCACCGAGCGACATGCCGGCCGAGTCGAAGCGCGGCGTGATGTCTTCGATGGGCTCGACGTCGTCGATGGAGATCGGCTCGATATCGTCGCGCAGCTTGAACAGGTCGCGCAGCACCGACACGGGCCGGCCCTGCACGATATCGGCGTACTCGCGATACTTGTCGTAGTCGCCGGTGTATACAGCGTCGTGCAGGGTGGCGATCACGTCCGGGTTGTAGCAGTGGTATTCCTGCCCGTGCACGAACTTGAGCAGCCCGCCCTGGTTGATCGCCACGCGCGGATTCCAGGCGTTCTGTGCCAGGCGCGCGATATCGGCCTGCAGATGCGCGAAGCCGGCGCCCGAGATACGGCTGACCGTACCCTTGAAACAGGTTTCGGTGACCTCTTCATCGAGGCCGACGATCTCGAACAGCTGGGCGCCGCGGTAGCTGGTGACCGTGGAAATGCCCATCTTGGACATGATCTTGTACAGACCCTTGTTGATGCCCTTGCGATAGGTCGCACAGAGCTCGTCCGGGTCGCGGCTGTCGACCTGGCCGCAGCGCACAAGATCGTTGAGGCTTTCGTAGGCCAGATACGGATGGATCGCGCTTGCACCGTAGCCGATCAGGCAGGCGAAGTGGTGCGCATCGCGCGCGCTCGCGGTATCCACAACCAGATTGGCGTCACAGCGCAGATTCTCGCGCGTCAGGCGATGATGGATCGCACCCGTGGCCAGCAGCGCCTGAATCGGCAGCTTGCCCTGTTCGATCTCGCGATCGGAGAGCACGATGACCGTCTTGCCTGCCTTGACCGCATCCACCGCCTGATCGCAGATGGTCGCGATCGCGTCGGCCAGTGCGGTGTTCGCGTCGTAGTTCAGGTCAATGAGGGTGTGCGCGTAGTCTTCGTCGTCGATCGACAGCAGGCGCCGGAACTTGCCCGTGGACAGCACCGGCGAGTCCACGACCAGGCGCTTGGCGCGTTCCTCGTTTTCCTCGAACACGTTGCGTTCGCGACCGAAGCAGGTCTCCAGCGACATGACGATGCGCTCGCGCAGCGAGTCGATCGGCGGGTTGGTGACCTGGGCGAACTTCTGGCGGAAATAGTCGTAGACCACGCGGTCCACGCGCGAGAGCACCGGGAACGGCGTGTCGTCGCCCATGGAGCCGGTGGCTTCCTGGCCGGCCTCGGCGAGCGGACGCAGCACCTGGTCGCGCTCTTCGAACGAGACATGGAACAGCTTTTCGTAGACCTTGACCTGCTCGCGCTCCATCCAGGCTTCGTCGCGGGTGTCGGCCAACCGCGATTCGAGCATGCGCGCGTTCTTTTTCAGCCACTGCTTGTAGGGCGCACGACTGGCCAGGCGACGGTCGATTTCCTGGGGCTTGATCAGTTCGCCGTTTTCCGTATCCACGGCGATCATGTCGCCGGGCTTGAGGCGGCCCTTGGCGACCACGTCGGCCGGGTTGTAGTCCCAGACGCCGATTTCCGACGCCAGGGTGATATGGCGATCCTCGGTGATCACATAGCGCGCCGGGCGCAGCCCGTTGCGATCCAGGCAGCAGGCGGCATAGCGTCCGTCGGTGAGCACGATGCCGGCCGGGCCGTCCCAGGGCTCCATATGCATGGAGTTGTATTCGTAGAAGGCGCGCAGGTCGGCCGACATGTAGTCGACGTTCTGCCAGGCCGGCGGCATCAGCAGGCGCATGGCATAGAAGATGTCCATGCCGCCGGCAAGCAGCACCTCGAGCATGTTGTCGAGGCTTTGCGAATCCGAGCCGGTGGTAGATACCAGCGGCAGGATCGATTCCAGATCGGGCAGCTTGTCGGAGGCGAACTTGTTAGCGCGCGCGGTCGACCAGTTGCGGTTGCCGGTGACCGTGTTGATCTCGCCGTTATGGGCCAGATAGCGAAACGGCTGGGCCAGACGCCACTGCGGCAGCGTATTGGTGGAAAAACGCTGGTGGAAAACACACAGCGAGGTTTCCAGGCGTTCGTCGGCCAGGTCCTTGTAGAACACCGGCAGATAGCTGGGCATGACCATGCCCTTGTACGACAGCACATGCGCGGACAGCGACGGCACGTAGAACACGTCGTCGTCGGGCAGGGCGTTTTCGGTACGCCGACGCGAGAAGACCAGCTTGGACTCGAACAGCGCGTGGTCCATATCGGCCGGCGCGTTCACGAACAGCTGCTCCAGATGCGGCAGCGTTTCCAGGGCCTCGTTGCCGCAGGCGGACTGTGCATCGATCGGCACCTCGCGCCAGCCCGCAACCTTCAGCCCCTCGGCCTCGAGTTGGCGGCCCAGCTCGGTCTTGGCGGCCTCGCGCAGCTCGGCGTCGGGGTTCAAGAAGACGATACCGCTGGCGTAATGATCCGCGAGTTCGATGCCGGCTTCGGCTGCGATGGTGCGCAGGAAGGCATCCGGCTTTTTCATCAGGATGCCGCAGCCGTCGCCGGTCTTGCCGTCGGCTGCGACCGCGCCGCGATGGGTCAGCCGTTCGAGCGCGCCGATGGTGGTTTCGACCAGCCAATGGCTCGGCTGGTTGTCCATATTCGCGATCAGGCCGAAGCCGCAGGCATCTCTCTCGAACTCCGGAGAATAGAGTCCGCCTTTCAACTGGTGCATTTTAAGTCCTCGGGTCAGATTCGGCGCGATCGAGGGCAATTCCCGGATGCCGAATGCCGTATCGGAAATCATGTGCCGCGGCTTTCGCCGCCTGGATGGTCACACTATACGGCGCAACGGGCCGTTCTGATGTCGCAGCCCGTTTCGAGCGCCGGTAACGAACCCACGTTGAACAAAAGTATAAAAGGCGGCCGATGCGCAATCAATCGGCCCGCACAGGCAACGACGAAGAAACGTTATAGAAACGGTTAATTTTCGAAATACCGTTTCAGGGTTTCATCGAGCGCGTCGCCGTAGTCGCGCGTGACCACGGCATGACCGATATCGCGCATGAGCACGAGCCGCAGCGTGCCGGCGGTGACCTTCTTGTCGCGCGCCATGAGCGCGCGAATACGCGCGCGCTCGAGTTCGCGCGGCGGTGCTGTCGGCAGCTGGGCAGCGGCGATGATGCGCTCGATGTGTTCGCACTGGCCCTCATCGAGCCAGCCCAGCCGGCGGGCGGTGTCGGCGGCCATGCACATGCCGGCCGCGACCGCTTCGCCGTGCAGCCATTCGCCATAACCCAGTTCGGCCTCCAGCGCGTGCCCGTAGGTATGGCCGAGATTGAGCAGGGCGCGCTGGCCGGCCTCGCGTTCGTCGGCCGCCACGACTTCGGCCTTGTTGGCACAGGAACGCCGGATCACCTCGATCAATGCATCGGCATCCCGGGCATTGATCGCGGCCATGTTCGCATCCAGCCAGTCCAGAAACGGGCGGTCGCGAATCAGACCGTATTTGATGACCTCGGCCATGCCGGCGGCGAATTCGCGGTTTGGCAGGCTGTCGAGTACGCCCACATCGGCGAGCACGCGGGTGGGCTGGTGGAAGGCGCCGATCATGTTCTTGCCCAGGCGATGATTGACGCCGGTCTTGCCGCCTACCGACGAATCGACCTGGGCGAGCAGGGTGGTAGGCAGCTGCACGAAATCGACGCCGCGCTGGTAGCTTGCCGCCGCGAAGCCGGCGATATCGCCGATCACGCCGCCCCCCAGCGCCACGATGGTGGCATCGCGGCCGTAGCCGTTCTCAAGCAGCCGGTCGTAGATCTTGTCGAGCGTGGCCAGCGTCTTGTACTGCTCGCCGTCGGGCAATACCAGCGTATCGACGTCGTGTTCGGCCGCTAGCGCTTTTTCCATGGCAGCCGCGTAGAGCGGGGCCACGGTTTCGTTGGTCACGATCAGCACGCGCTGGCCGCGTATCGCGCCGGCGTAGGCACTGGCCTGTTCGATGATGCCGCGAGCGATGACGATCTCGTAGCTGCGCTCGCCCAGATCGACGCGCAGCTCGGCACGCCCGGTGTTTTCGATTGCGACGCTCATGCCTGCCAGCGCTCCGATTGTTGTAACTGACCGTGAACGGTTTCGTCATCGGCCTGGCCGCTGCCCGTCTGCTCGCGGATGACCACGGTCTTGGCGAGCTTGTCGTGCCAGCCCTGCTTGCGCGGGTCGAAAGCGACCCAGAGAAGGCCCAGGCCGAGCGGCAGCGAGGAAACGAAATAGCCCAGGTAACGAATCACCAGCTGGCCGTTACCAGGCCGGCCGCCGGTGCGCGCGTCGACCACGCGCATACCCAACATCATCTTGCCGGGCGTGGCCTGGCGATAGATCCAGAACAGAACCACGGCCAACGCGGGCAGTACGTAGACGACCAGCACATGGGCCGGGCCCATGATCAACGGCCCTTCAGCGGCAAAGAAGGCAGGCCCATAGACTAGGCGCATGATGGGCGCGGTGATGCAGGCGATCAGGATCGAGTCGACCAGCGAGGCGAATACCCGTATCCAGAAGCCGGCATAGGCCGGCGCGTTGGCGGCCGGGGCCGTCACGCCGTGCCGATGGCCTCGAGCTGCTCGACGATCTCGCGTGCGAGCCGGCGTGCCTGTTGGTCGCCGGTGGCGACCACGACATCGGCGATCGAGCGATAAAGCGGATCGCGCTCTTCCATGAGCTGGGCCAGGGTGGCCTCGACATCGTCGCTGCCTTCCAGCAGCGGCCGGTTGTTGGCCTTGCGCGTACGCGCGATCTGCTGTTCCAGCGAGGTCTGCAGATAGACCACCACGCCGCGGGCCGAGAGCAGGTCGCGGGTGGATTCATCCAGAATCGCGCCGCCGCCCGTGGCCATGACCGTGTTCGGTTGCTCCGACAGCTCCGCAATCATCTCGCGTTCGCGCTTGCGAAAGCCGTCTTCGCCTTCCATATCGAAGATGAAGGAGATATCGACGCCCGTGCGCTTTTCGACCTCGTGGTCCGAATCCACGAAGGTCATGCCCTTGATTTCGGCGATGCGCCGGCCGATCGTCGTTTTGCCGGCGCCCATGGGGCCGACGAGATAAATGTTTGGGTTTGCTGCCATTGAACGACTTGAATCTCGGTAGAAAACAGATCGCGACGCCGTCATCCGCCCTGGCTGACGGCGAATAGAGTGGCCAGTACGTTAGTGTAACGCAGTCCGATGCTGCGCGCCGCGGTACCAAAAATGCGGCCAACAAAAAGCCGCCCTGCTGAGAGGGCGGCTTATATTAGCCAGCTCTTAGTTTTCCTGGGTTACTTGGGTATTCGAGCGGGTCACGATCCCACGCGGTGTGGTCACAGCGATCCGGAACGTTCCAGTTCCGCCTTCCGTACCCGGCTCAAGCGTGAAGTTCGCAACGTATGGCCCAGGCGCGTTGGAACTGTCGACAGTGTAGCTGGTTGGCCCGTCGATCTCACCCTGCGATGTAGTCGCGGCAATCGTCGTCTGCGCAGGCGGGCGCTGACCATTTTGATCTACTACGGACACCAGCACTGTGACCGGAGTATCCGAGAGAGCTATGTTTGCTGGAGAGATGTTGATTGTTTGGCTGGAGCCTGAAAATACGATTACGACTGAGTCGCGCACGTTAACCGAAGAAGCTCCGCTATCGGGGCACCCTTCGCCGCGGAAAATACCGTTGTAACGACCATCGCCGGACGAATAGCTGTTGTCGCCGTTTAGATCTATGAAAAACTCGCCGGAATCATAGCGGCCGTTTTCGTTCTCGTCCGCATACGCTTCGCCAAGATCAGTGAACGTATCTGCGCTATCGCAATCAAAACGGCCGTTGCCGTTGGTATCCACGAAGTCCTCTTCACCTGTAGCGGTCGCTAGCACGGTGACCCGACCGTCTGCCGGTTTTGGGTTCGTCGAGGTCAGCAAAACCGAGCATGATCCGCCTTCGGTTTCGCAACTTCCTTCCACAGTTCCGCCTTCGCTGGTGAAATTGACCGAGGTGCCGTCAGGTGCCGGGTTGTTGAATCGGTCGGCTAGGAAGGCGGTCAGAGTGGTGGGTGTGTCAACGAACCGGAGGCCTTCGATATTCAGGGTTTCGGCGCCTAGCGTCATGCTGCCGTTATCGGGAACGCCTGTGGTAATCGAAAGTCTGCTGGACTGGGAGGTTAGGTCCCGGCCGCCAGTTGTAGTGACGGTAGCCCTGACGCGTACGGTCGTAGCCACTGTCCCCGAAGTGATCGTAGTTCGAGCGATCCCGTTCGTGTCGGTTTGACTTGACTGGGCGCCAAGCGAGATCCCGCCGGTATCGCTACTTAGAGAAAAGTTCACCGACTGGTTCGGCGTTGCGTTGCCGTTATCATCGGTCACTTGGAATGAGACTTCCGACTGCTCGGGTAGCGAGCTTCCTGCGCCGCGGATCCCGAGTAGCGTATTGCTCACCGACTGAAAGCTCAGGGTGCCCGGAGCTGCCGATTCGGTTTCGATTGAAGTGCTTGCACGGTAAGTTGTTTGTTCGATGACCGCGGACGCGGTCACGGTATCGGCACCATCGCATCCACGCGCCGTGTATGTAGTGCGAGCCGAGCCGCCGGTGGTACTTGCGCTAGCAGGATCCACCTCGGCCAAGCCATCCGCAATACACGGTGAGGTGAATCGCACATCGACGTCGCTTGCAAGCCGATTGTCTTGCCCATCGACCAGCGCGACGCGTAATTCGCTTGTCGCCCCAGAAACAAGTTGGCGGGATGAAGCGTTTATAACGCCTTCCTGAAAGTTTCCATTGCCATCGAACGAACCGATACGCGTGGTAGACGATGGATTATCAGGATTGGTCGTTCCTCCGCCACCGCTACCCGAGCCGCCGCCCGACGAACCGCCGCCGTTGTCGTCGTCGCCGCCGGACGTGGAGCCGCCGCAGGCGGCGAGCGTAGCCGCGAGCGCCGTGACGGCGAGCAGTTGGTAAATGGTTTTCCCCGACATGTATTCCCCCTAGAAATATTGAAATCGTAACCGCTATCGGTTCATTCGGCCCGCAGCGCGGCTAGTTGCCGAGCGATAGCTGCTCTTTGAGTATCTTGGGTGTGACGAACAGCAGCAGTTCGCGTTTGTCGCGCTGGCTTTGGGTGCGACGGAACAGACCGCCGACCAGCGGAATCTCGCTCAGGATCGGAATCCGATCCGCCTGGTTGCGGTTCTCTTGTTCGTAGATGCCGCCGAGCACCACCGTATCGCCGTTATCGACCAGCACCTGGGTGGTCAGGCTGCGGGTGTTGATTGATGGCACGCTGCCGCCGCCCTGCACGGCGATCGTGTCGCCCTGGGTATCCTGAGTGACGTAGAGATCCATGATCACGCGCTCGTCGGGCGTGATCTGCGGGGTGACGGTCAGGCCGAGCACCGCCTCCTTGAACTGGACCGTGGCCGCGCCACTTGAGGCCGCTTCGAGGTAGGGGATTTCCACGCCCTGCTCGATCTTGGCTTCCTTGGCGTTGGCGGTGATCACCCGCGGCGCGGAGATGATTTCGCCGCGATTTTCCGATTCCAGCGCCGACAGGGCGAGATCCAGGTTGAAGGTGTCGCCGACAATGCTGGTGGTGATCGTGCCGGCCGGGTTGGTGACGGGCAGGTTGATGGTATAGCCGTTGTCGACCAGATAGTTGCCGCCGCTGGATGATTCGAAGGCGGCGTTGTCGGTGGCCGAGGACGACACGCCCAGGTTGCGCGAGAATTCCCGGTTGGCGACCACGATGCGCGATTCGATCAGCACCTGGCGGACCGGGATATCCAGGCGGTTGATGACGTTGCGTATCTCGTTGAGCTTGTCGCGGGTTTCGTTGATGAGCAGGCTGTTGGTGCGCTCGTCCACAGTGACCTGGCCGCGGTCGGAGAGCAGCGACAGTTCGCCGGTGGTGCTGCGCAACAGGGCGGCGAGTTCGCCGGCCCGGGCGTAGTTGATCTGGATGATTTCCGAGCGCAGCGGCGCGAGGTTGGTCGTGGCCTGCTGGGCGGCGAGTTCGGCCTGTTCGCGGGCGGCGATCTCGGCCAGCGGCGCGACCGTGATCACGTTGTTTTCACGGCGCATGCCCAGGCCCTTGGCCTGCAGGATGATATCCAGCGCCTGATCCCAGGGCACATCTTCCAGGCGCAGCGCGATATTGCCGCTCACGCTGTCGGAGACGACCATGTTCACGTCGGCCACGTCGGCCACGATCTGCAGCACGGCGCGCACGTCGATGTTCTGAAACGACAGGGAAATGCGCTGGCCGGTGTACTGGGGCTCCTGCGCTTCGCTTTCGGCCTTGTCGCTCGCGGTGATCGGCTGGAGCTCAATGAAGAACCGGTCGCCGGTCTGGTAGGCCACCTGTTCGAAATCCGCGCCCGATACCGGGGTGATCACGATACGGGTGTCGCCGTCGCGTTGCGTGGCGTCGATGGTTTTAACCGGGGTGGCGAAGTCCAGCACGTCCAGGCGGCGCTCGAGGGCGGCCGGCAGCTGTACGCCGGGTATGGTCGCGATGACCTGGCCGCCGCGTTCGCTCACGTCCACCGCGCCGTTGACCCCGTCCAGCGCGATTTCGACGCGTCCGGCCCCGTCCTCGCCGCGACGAAAATCGATATCGCGCACCCGCGGCCCGCGTACCGAGGCAGGAGCCGGTTGATAGCTGCTGTTGCCCGCCGACTGTGCGGCCGCCGACGCGGTCTGGGGGGCAACGTCGCCGCCGACGCCGATCACGATCGCATTGCCGTCGCGGTTGACGGTGTAGTCGGTCATTGAGGTGAGTTCGATGACCACGCGGGTGCGGTTGTCGCCTTCGGCCATCGCGACGGCCTCTACCGCGCCCTGGTCGATGCGCTGATAGCGTTGATCGACACCGAGCTCGGTGTCCGGCAGATCGATGGAAAGACGGGCCGGCTCATTGACGGTAAATACCGAAGGAATAGGCGCGCTTGTCGCCATCGTCAGACGGATGCTGACCTGACTGCCCCCGGTGGAAGCGGCATCGACGGCCGTGAGCGTGTTCGTTGCCGCCTGTGCTGTTGTGGCCCCGGCACACAGCAGGGCAAGGACCAGCCACTGCCGGGATACCCGACGCGTGAGCGAGGAAATGCGTGCAATCGGTCTGCTCATAGTCTGGTTCTCTTTCACCGCGAGGGGGCGATCGTGGCCGGGCGACGGATATAGCCGCCGAGACCGTCAGGTACGATTTCGGTTAGAAGGACGCCGTTTTCGGAAATGCCGTCGATTTCGCCGTAGTTCTGGCCGAGATGGGCGCCATGGGTCACGCGATACACCACGCCATCGGGCGCCTGTATGAGCGCGTAGGTCACGCCGCCGCTGGAAATGGTGCCGACCAGACGCAGCGCATCGAGCGGGAATGCTTCCAGCGCTTCGCGCGGGCGATCCACGTCGGGCGCGAGATCGTTGTTGCGATCGAAGTCGCGGCGCGGTGCGGTGGGCGTGAACGGCGTACGTCGCCCGCCGGGTTCGTAGCTGTACGGCGTATAGGGCGCGATTTCCGGTATCGGTTCGATCGGCGGGGCCGGGCGTTGCTTGACCTCGGCCACGAAATCCCGAAGGTCGCGATCGTCGCCGCCACAGCCTGCGAGCACCAGACACAGCCCGGCGATCGCACCCACTCGCTTGTATGCCCTCATTGTGACTGGCTCCCGGCGGGCTGGGTGGTATCGCCGGCATCCTCAAGATAGCGATAGGTATTCACGGTCATGCTCATGCGCAGATCGCCGCTGTCATCGCCTTCTTCGATCGGCTTGATCTCGACGTTTTCGATGGTGACGATGCGCGACAGCGCGGCCACCCCCGACACGAAGCGTCCGAGTTCGTGATAGGTGCCGGTCACGATCAGGTCGTTCGGCAGAATCGCGTAGAAGTCCTGGGGTACCTCGGCACGCGGCTTGAACAGTTCCTCTTCCAGACCGCTGGCAATTCGCGTCTGCGAAATGTCGTTGAGCAGGCTGGGTACTTCGGTCTTGCTGGGCAGCTGCTGGAGCAGGGCGCCGAACTGCAGCTCCATGGCCTCCAGCTGGGTGCGGTAGGCATCGAGATTGGCGACCAGGCGCTGCTTGGCTTCGAAGGTCTGCTTGAGCTCAGGCTCGCGGGCCGACACGCGTTCAAGCGTTTCCTGTTTGGGCAGTACGAAATACCAGGTGCCGATACCGATAATGACCGCGCAGACCAGCGCGATCGCGAAGCCGTAGGCCCAGGTTGGCCAGCTGCCGATATTGTTCTGATCGAGGCTGCGCAGCTCTTCGACGTATTCACTGAGACTCTTCATGAGCGCGGCGCCACTGGGTTGGTGGTATCGGCCTGGACGTCGTCGTTCGGATTCTTCTGGGGACTATCGCCCCGGACATTCAGGGTGAAGTCGGCATAGCGCTGCGGGCCATTCTCGCTGGACTTGATCACGATCAGGCGCGGGTCGGTGAACCAGTCGGAGGCGTCGAAGTTGACCATGTAGTCGGACACGCGCGCGTTCGATTCGGCGACCCCATCGAGGTTGGTGACGTTGCCTTTCTGGGCGAGGGCGGTGAGATAGACGCCGTTGGGAATGGTGTCGACCAGTTCGTCGAAATAATGAACGATGCCGGAGCGTGACTGCTGCAGCTGTTCGATGATGCGCATGCGCGTGATAAGGCTTTCACGCGTCTTCTGCAGCGCGCGAATCTCCACGATCTGGCGGTCGGCGATGGCGATCTGTTCTTCGAGATAGCGGTTGCGCGATTGCTGGATATCGGTGAGATGATCGTAGTAGAGCGTCGGCAGCACGATCACGAGCATCAGGCTCGCCAGTGCGGCCAGGGCCAGCGCACCGAGGAACTGCTTGCGCCGACGTTCGCGCGCGGCGGCGCGCCAGTCCAGAAGATTGATTCGAATCAAAGCGCTCATCGGATCGACCTCAACGCCAGACCGGTGGTCACCATCAACGATGCGGCTTCGTGATCGACGTGGTTACGTCGGGCTCGGCTGCTGGCGAGCATGCCGGCCAACGGGTTGCCAAGGGCGACCGGCCGGGACATATGCCGTGCCACCGCGCTTTCCAGGCCGGGGTAGAGGGTTGCCCCGCCTACGAGCACCACCTGGCCGACCGCCTCGTCGCGCGAGCTGGCGGAAATGTAGAACTGCAGCGCGCGTTCGATCTGGCCGGCCAGGCGTTCGGCGAAGTCCGATACGTCGCCGGCAATCGCGGCGCCGTCCAGTTCGCCGGTGCGCAGACGTGCGCGCAGCTGGTCGGTGTCCTTGAGTTCGTAGTGCTCGATCAGGCGCGTGGCCAGGCTATGGCCGCCGAACGACAGCTCGCGTGAATAGACATGGCGGCCCCGATGCTGAACGCTCAGCCGCGTCTGATGCGCGCCGACGTCGAACACCGCAACGCTGGCATCATGCGCCAGGGCGGGCGTCTGCTCGATGAGCAGGGTCGAGGCGTTCTGGAGCGCGTATTCCTCGACGTCCACGATCTTGACCTTGACCCCGGCCATGTCGAGCGCGCCGATACGGGTTTCGATGTTCTCGCGACGACAGGCAACCAGCAGAACCCGGTTGACGTCCGGGTTGGTCGGGTCGCGTTCGAGCACCTGAAAGTCCAGGTTCACTTCATCGATGGCGTGCGGGATGTACTGCTCGGCGTCAAAGCCGATCTGCTGTTCCATGTCCTCGTCGGACAGGTCGGCCGGCATGTCGATGATCTTGCTGATCACGGTCGGCCCGGATACCGCGATCGCGGCGTCGCGCGTACGGGTGCCGGCGCGCTCGAGCACGCGGGTCATGGTGGCGGCCAGCGCCTCGGGGTCGACGACCTGGTCGTCGGCCACCACGTCGGCGGGCAGGGCCTCGCTGGCATAGCTGAGTACGCGATAGGCGCCGGGCTTGCCGTCGAGTTCGAGCACCTTCACCCGCGTGGAACTGATGTCCACGCCCAGAAAAGGCCGCGTTCTCGGCTTGAAGATTTGCTCGAATCGCCCCATCCGACTCCCCCTGATCGGCCCACGCAACGGTTTCAGGCCTGCGGAACACCCCCGTGTCCGCTACCCCTCGGCCCGGTGTTGGCCGCGGCGCGAAATGCCGGGTCTAACTATACTCATGGCGGCCCGCTTGGCAATCCATGATTGCAGGTTTAAGCGTTTGAATCCGCGTGTCTAACGGTTATCGGCAGCTTATCGCGATTCCGCAACGTCTCCGGCAAAAAAAGATTGGGGCCGGTATCATGACCCCAGTTTTTCCCGACCCGCGGCCCGCGAGCCGCGCATTCTCGATGAAAGCGATGCCGCGCGCCGCCCGTATTATTGTATTTCTGTTTGCCGGTTTGCTGTCGGCCGCGACCCTCGCGGTGCTGGTGGTGGCGGGCGTCTACCTGTATTTCGGCCCGCAGCTGCCCAGCGCGGGTGATATCGGCGACCCCGAGCTTAATGAACCACTGCGCGTCTATACCGCGGATCGCAAGCTGATCGGCGAGTTCGGCCTGGAGCGGCGGCTGCCGCGCACCTACGACGAAATTCCGCCGGCGCTGGTCAAGGCCTTCGTCGCCGCCGAGGACGACCGCTTTTTCCAGCATCCCGGCGTGGACTATCAGGGTATCGCGCGTGCGGCCTATGTGCTGGCCACCACCGGGCGCAAGACCCAGGGCGGCAGCACCATCACCATGCAGCTGGCGCGCAATCTCTATCTCACCAACGACCGAACCTATGTGCGCAAGATCAAGGAAATCATCCTTGCGCTGCGCCTGGAGTCGAAGCTCACCAAGGAACAGATCCTCGAGATCTACCTGAACAAAATCTACCTGGGCAACCGAGCCTATGGCGTGGGCGCGGCCGCCGAGGTGTATTACCACAAGCCGCTCAACGAGCTCAGCATCGCGCAGATGGCGATGATCGCCGGCCTGCCCAAGGCGCCTTCGCGCTACAACCCGATGGCCAACCCCGAGCGTGCGGTACAGCGGCGCAACTATGTGCTGTCGCGGCTGCATGCGCTGGGTGAAATCGACGACGAAACCTACAACAGTGCTCGCGAGGCGCCGGTCACGGCCACCGCGCGCGTTACCGACGACCGCTATGAAGCGGACTACGTGGCCGAAATGGTGCGTCAGGACATGGTGGCGCGCTTTGGTGACAAGGCCTATACCTCTGGCTTCGATGTCACCACCACGCTCGATGCCGAACGCCAGCGCGCTGCCAACAACGCGCTGCGCAAGGCATTGCTGGCCTACGACAGCCGCCATGCATGGCACGGCCCCGAAGATACGCTCGATAGCGCCACGCTCGATGACGCCAAGGCGCTGACGGCCGCGCTGGAGGAAATGCGGGTCGCCGGCGGCCTCGTGCCTGCAGTGGTGACGGACGTGGCACGTCGCAGCGCCACGCTGATGACGGAACGCTACGGCGAGGTCACCCTGAACGCCCAGCAGATGCCCTGGCTGGGCAGCAACGACCCGGCCAGCAAGCTTGTCTCGCGCGGGGATGTGGTGCGGCTGGCCTATACCGGCAGCAAGGAGGAAGACAAGGCCTGGACGTTGGCCGAGATCCCGAAGGTACAGGGCGCCATGGTCGCGCTCGATCCTCATACCGGCGGTATTGAAGCGCTTGCCGGCGGCTTCGACTTCTCGCTGTCGAAGTACAACCGCGCGGTACAGGCCCAGCGTCAGCCCGGTTCCTCGTTCAAGCCGTTTCTGTACTCGGCGGCGCTGGCACACGGGTTCACGACGGCTTCTCTGATCAACGACGCGCCGGTGGTTTACGACAGCCCGGATCTAAGCGATGCCTGGCGCCCGCAGAACTACAGCGGGCGCATCTACGGGCCCACGCGCATGCGTGAGGGCCTGGTGCATTCCCGCAACCTGGTTTCGATCCGGCTGTTGCGCAGCATCGGCATCGATGCCGCGGTCGAGCATATCGCCAAATTCGGGCTGCCCAAGGATCAGATCCCGCGCAATCTGTCGATGGCTTTGGGCAGCGCATCGTTCTCCCCGTTGCAGATGGCACAGGCCTATGCCGTGTTCGCCAACGACGGTTTTCAGGTCAAGCCCTATTACATTGCCAAGATCGAGGACGGGCGCGGCGAGGTCGAGTTCGAGGCCGAGCCGAAGGTGGCCTGTGCCAGCACGAGCAACTGCCCGGCGTTGGAAAACACCGGCAGCCAGCGTGATGCGTCGCGCCTGGCCGAGCGCGTGGTCGATGCCAGCAACGCCTGGCTTGTAGGCGACATGATGCGCGACGTGGTCAAGCGCGGCACCGGCCAGCGCGCGATGACGCTCGGGCGCAATGATCTATCCGGCAAGACCGGCACCACCAACGACCAGATCGATGCCTGGTTCGTCGGCTTCAACGCCGACCTGGTAGGCATAAGCTGGGTCGGCTTCGACAAGCTCACGCCCATGGGGCATAGCGAAACGGGTGGCCAGGCGGCGCTGCCGATGTGGATCGACTTCATGCGCGTCGCCCTCAAGGGCACGCCGGAAGCCATTCCGCCGCGTCCGTCCGATCTGGTGGCGGTGACTATCGACCCCGAGTCGGGCCAGCGCGCGCTCGATGGTGAGGGCGTGACCGAGTATTTCCGGTCCGACAACGTGCCGTCGGTGGAAGAGGCACGCCGCTCGGGCAAGAATGCCCCGTCCAACGAGGTCGAGCAGCTTTTCTAGTCGTCGGAGCGCCGGACACGGCGCGGGTCGGTGCTCTGGTCGTGCCGCCCGCAGGCTGCCCGGCGCGCTGTCGTGTGTGGGTTTATTCAGCTGGGTGAGTCGCAGGGACCGCCCCGGAGAACAGCGCCATGGCGAGCGCACGCAAACAGGCCGCACAGCGCCAGCATATGGCCCAGCTGGCGGCCCGGCTCATGGCCGAGCAGGGCATTCGCGATTTTCGTATTGCCAAGCAGAAAGCCGCGCAGCATCTGGGTATCGACGTGCGCAACAGCATTCTGCCCAAGAACAGCGAAATCGAAGCGGCGCTCGCCGAACACCAGCGCCTGTTTGCCGGCGATGAGCAGCCGGCCCAGCTGCGCGCCATGCGCGAAGCCGCACTGAAGGCGATGGCGCTGTTTGCCGACTTCAAGCCGCGTCTGGTCGGCGACGTACTTTCCGGTCTGGCAGATGGCCACTCCGATATTCAGCTGCACGTATTCGCCGAACACTCGGAAAGCTTCGACTTTTTCCTGCAGGCGCAGGGTATTCCCTTCGAAATCGTCGAGCGGCGTTACAAGGTCGCTCGCGATGCGCATCGGTTCTATCCTGCGTTTCGTTTCGTTGCCGGCGAGCACCGCTTCGAGGCGACGCTATTCGCGGCGACCGAAATTCGCGAGGCACCGCGTAGCCTGGTCGATGGTCAGCCCATGCCGCGCGCGAGCCTGGCACAGGTCGAGCGGCTCATCGCCGACGAAGAGCTGGAAGCCCGCCTCGCCGGCCTTTGATCGCTCGGCTGTTGAATACACCGGCCCGGGCGCGCCGGCTGGGCGTCGTAGGATGCGGTCGTAGCGCAGTGGGAAGGGGTAACCGCACGCACGCAGCAAGCGTGCCGCGATCCGAATAAGGCGGGTATGGCACGCTCGCAAACCCGTTGTGTCAGCAGGGCCTGTATGACTGGCGCATCGGCGCGGGGTCGGTTGTAGAATAGGCTTGTGGCGCGGTCGGTGCCCGATTGCCGTTGACACGGGGCGCCGGTAGGCCCTTCATTGGGCCGAGCGGCGTGGCGCCGCGGGTCAAATCTGCTGCCCGGATGGGGGTGTTTATGGAAAACTTCGAAAAGGTTCTGCTGGCGTACGACGGTAGTGAAAACGGTCGTATCGCGCTACGACGCACGCTGCCGCTGTTGGGGGCCGGTGAGGTGGAAGTTCATCTTCTTGCGGTGGTGCCGTTGACCGGCGCGGTCGCCGCGGCCGAGGGCTTCTATACCGAAAGCATGTACGAAGCCGAGCGCGAACGTATCGAAAACATCCTCGATGAAGGCGTGACTCTGCTCAAGAGTCGCGGCGTGGATGCCGAGGGCCATTTGCGAGCGGGCGAGCCGGCCCACCAGATCGCCAAGCTTGCCGAGGATCTGGCCGTGAATCTTGTGGTCGTCGGCCATCAGCGCCGCGGCGTACTTGCGCGCTGGTGGCAGGGCTCGGTCGGCGCATCGCTGCTCGATCGCTTGACCTGCAGCCTGCTGGTCGTACAGGCGCCCGGCGAGGACGAACAGGGCGTCGCCGACGCCCCTGCGCCCTGACCATCGGCGGATCGAGCGCGCTAGGCGGCCGACTCCGGCACATAGGCGCGCCAGTCGTGGGTGACGTCGCCGAAGGCGAGGAAATGCGTGTTCAGCACGCTTTCGGTGACGTTGTAGCGTAGCGGCTCGCCGTCCAGATCGGTGACCTGGCCTCCTGCGCAGGCGAGCACCGCATGCCCGGCCGCGGTATCCCATTCGCTGGTCGGCCCCAGGCGGGGGTAGAAATCGGCGCCGCCGTCGGCGATCACGCAGAATTTGAGCGATGAGCCCATGGTGACGGGTTCGTAGTCGGGCAGCCGGTCGAGCAGGGCATCGATGTCGGGCGTTCGGTGCGAGCGCGATACCAGCACGCGCGGCTTGTCGCGCTTTGCTAGCACCGTGGCGATCGGTTCGGCCGCGGTCTGGCCCTGCTGCCGGAAGGCACCGAGCGGCCGAGCCGCGAACCACAGCGTATCCAGCACCGGCGCATACACCGCGCCCAGTACCGGTTCGTGATGGACGATCAGCGCGATATTGATCGTGAACTGGTCGTTCTTGTTCACGAATTCCTTGGTACCGTCGAGCGGGTCGATGAGCCAGTAGGTCGACCAGGTGCTGCGGGTGGCAAAATCGATATCCGCGCCTTCTTCGGAGAGCTGGGGGACATCCGGCGTGAGCGCTTCCAGCGCCTGCTTGATACTGCGATGCGCGGCCAGATCGGCCTGGGTCAGCGGGCTGTCGTCGTCCTTGGTTTCGACTTCGAAGTGGCTGTTATAGATCGGCAACGTCTTCTGGCCGGCGGAGATCGCTATATCGCAGACGTGGTCGAGCAGTTCGCGGTTGATTTGCATGAGCGTCGGTTGGGTCGGGCGTTGCGCGCATCATACCGTTTCGATGCGCGCAGACCGTTGCTGCCGAGGCGTGCTATCGCCCGGAGCGCGGCTTGCCGCGACCGCCGCCCCCGCCGTTGCGCCGGCCGCCGCCGCGAGGTTTGCGCTTGCGGCGTGCCGGCACGGTCACGTCGTCGGCGAAATCATCGCCGTGCGGCATTTCGGCGTCGATCTTGTGCTCGATATAGGCTTCGATGTCCGGCAGGGAATAGACGTATTCCTCGCAGGCGAACGAAATCGCGTCGCCGGTATTGCCGGCACGCGCGGTACGCCCGATACGATGCACGTAGTCCTGGGCGTCCTGGGGCAGATCGTAGTTGATCACGTGGGTGACGTCGGGAATATGCAGCCCGCGTGCGGCCACGTCGGTGGCGACCATGATCGGCAGCTGGCCGGTCTTGAAGTCTTCGAGCAGGCGCAGGCGCTTGTTCTGGGCCACGTCGCCGGACAGGGTGGCAGCCGTGAAGCCGTTGGCGTTGAGGCCGTCCTCGATGAACTCGGCGGTACGCTTGGTATTGATGAAGATCAGCGTGCGCCCGTTCTCGATACGGCGCAGGGTGCCTACCAGCAGGGCGAGCTTGTCGTCCTTGGATACATGATAGAGCTTCTGCGTGATCGCGCCGATGTTGACCGTTTCGGTATCGGTGCGCACCAGCGTAGGGCTGTTCATGTGCTCGTAGGCCAGTTCCAGCACGCGGTGGCTGAGCGTTGCCGAAAACAACAGGTTCTGACGATTTTCCGGTGCCGGCATCTTGCGGAACATGTAGCGGATATCGTCGATGAAGCCCAGATCGAACATGCGGTCGGCTTCGTCGAGTACGGCCACCTCGATCGCCTTGAGCGTATAGACCTTCTGCTTGTAGTAGTCGATCAGCCGCCCCGGCGTGCCGATGAGGATGTCCACGCCGTCGATAATCGCCTGGCGTTGTTCCTCGTAGCCGGTGCCGCCGTAACAGACCACACATTTAAGGCCGGTCCCCGACGCTAGGGGCAGGGCATCCTTATAGATCTGGTCCGCGAGTTCCCGCGTCGGCGCCAGTATGAGAGCGCGCGGCTGGCTCGCGCCCTTGGGCGCCTCGTCGCTGGGCTCGGGGTCGTCCTTGAGCAGCCGGTGCATGGTCGCCAGAAGAAAGGCCGCGGTCTTGCCGGTGCCGGTATGGGCTTGGCCGGCGATATCCTCGCCCTTGAGCGCGAGCGGCAGGGTTTCAGCCTGAATCGGCGTGGCATGGGAAAAACCACGCTTGATAAGGCCGGAAAGAATGGTGTCGTGAAGACCCAGCGCGTCGAGACGGGTATCGGTGAGTAGCTTTTGCTGGGCGGCGTCGCTGGCGGATGCGGTTTCGGTCATATTGGCCCTTGGAAAAGGTGAAAGATCGCGTCGATGGCGGCCGGTTCACACAGGGGTTGAAAAACGCGCCGAGATAGGCTCCAATAGCCCGAACGTTGCGAATACGGATATTCGCTGCACTGCCCGAGTCAGGTCGACTCGCATTCCGGCACTGTTTTTTTGCAGCCCGCACTATAACAGCTTGTGGTCTCCACGGTTGTCGGGCCGCGACCTTTCGCGCAGCTTGCAAACATCTTTTCGCGCCCTTAACTACCGGCTCAGCGGCGCCGTGTCGGCCAGTGTCGATGCGCGTGAACCTTCATTTGTCCCGCTTGTATTCTTTCGAGGACGCTCATGAGTGAAAATATCGTTAAAGTCAGCGATGACAGCTTCGAACAGGACGTGCTGTCTGCCTCCGGACCGGTGCTGGTCGATTACTGGGCCGAATGGTGCGGCCCCTGCAAGATGATCGCCCCGGTCCTCGACGAAATCGCTGACGAATACGACGGCCGATTGACCGTCGCCAAGCTCAATATCGACGACAACCCCAATACGCCGCCCAAATACGGCATTCGGGGCATTCCGACGCTGATGCTGTTCAAGGACGGCGAAGTGGCGGCCACCAAGGTCGGGTCGGTTTCCAAGACCCAGCTGACCGAATTCGTCGATCAACATATTTGATCCGCTCCAGACCGCCGGCGTATCTGCCGGCGGTCTTCGTTTGACTTGCAAGAAGTCGAACGCCTTCCCACTGCGAATAGGTGCCTGTCTGGCGCTGGTTTCGCTGCAACTCATAGATAGCCGTGTCTGAAGAAACAGTCGACGAACGCCAGTCCAAGGATTCCAACAGCAGCAACAATGGCAACGGCGGGAATAACAACCGCCGCGGCCGGCGCCGCAAGAATCCGAATGGGCCGAACAAGCCGCGCAACAGCGGCGGCAACAACCGTGGCAAGGGCGGCGGCCCGAACAAGGGCGGCAACAATCCGCCCAACGAGGACATCGACGAGGCCGAGTTCGAGGCCTATGCGGGTGTCGCCGGCGACGGGCCGATTCTGCACCTGAGTGAGCTCAAGCAGAAGACCGCTGCCGAGCTCATGGATATGGCGCAGGAGATGGAGCTCGAGAACATCTCGCGCATGCGCAAGCAGGATCTGATCTTCGCCATGCTCAAGGGGCATGCGAAATCCGGCGAGCGCATCTACGGCGACGGTGTGCTTGAAATTCTCTCGGACGGCTTCGGGTTTTTGCGCTCGAACGAATCGTCCTACATGGCCGGGCCGGACGATATTTACGTCTCGCCCAGCCAGATCCGGCGCTTTTCGCTGCGTACCGGCGACAACATCTCCGGGCGTATTCGTCCGCCGAAGGAATCGGAGCGCTATTTCGCCCTGCTCAAGGTCGACGAGATCAACGGCGATCCGCCGGAGAAGTCGAAGGGCAAGGTACTGTTCGAAAACCTCACGCCCCTGTTCCCGACCGAGCGTATGGTCATGGAGCTGGGCAACGGCTCCACCGAAGACATCACCGCACGTACGATCGATCTGGTGGCGCCGTTCGGCAAGGGCCAGCGTGGCCTGATCGTGTCGCCGCCCAAGGCCGGCAAGACGATGATGATGCAGAACATCGCCCAGTCGATCGCGCATAACTATCCCGAGTGTCATCTGATCGTGCTGCTCATCGACGAGCGGCCCGAAGAAGTCACCGAGATGGAGCGCAGCGTGCGCGGTGAAGTGGTGTCGTCGACCTTCGACGAGCCGGCGTCGCGCCATGTGCAGGTCGCCGACATGGTGATCGAGAAGGCCAAGCGTCTGGTCGAGCACAAGAAGGACGTGGTCATCCTGCTCGACTCGCTGACCCGTCTGGCCCGTGCCTACAACACCACGGCGCCGTCCTCGGGCAAGGTGCTCACCGGTGGCGTCGACGCCAATGCGCTGCAGAAACCCAAGCGCTTCTTCGGCGCGGCCCGTAACGTGGAAGAGGGCGGCAGCCTGACCATTCTGGCCACCGCGCTTATCGAAACCGGTTCGAAGATGGACGAGGTCATCTACGAAGAGTTCAAGGGTACCGGCAACATGGAGGTCCATATGGATCGCCGCATTGCCGAAAAGCGCATCTACCCGGCCATCCACGTCAATCGCTCCGGCACGCGCCGCGAGGAAAAGCTGGTGCCCCAGGACGAGCTCCAGCGCATGTGGGTGCTGCGCAAGCTCCTGCACGGCATGGACGACCTGGCAGCCATGGAGCTGCTCATCGATCGCATGAAGCAGACCAAGACCAATGCCCAGTTCTTCGAATCGATGAAGCGTTAGGGCTGAATTCGAAAGCGGTATACAGAAGCGGGCCCTCGTGGCCCGCTTTTTTATGGGCGGACGTCAGGGCCTGGTAACGCGAACGCCACTCGTGGCGTTGCCTTGTAGAAATTCGCCCGGCAAGGCGCCAGCCGAGACGTTGGGTAAGGCAAATGAACGACGCGCAACGCGGCATGGTGGATTTGTCGCACGCAACCCGTCGGCAGGCGAGCCCAGCGCGTCATCATGCAAGGCGCGCAATCCGGTATTGCAGCGCGCTCATGTCGCAAAGTGGCACCCCGCTCAGCGCGCATTGTGTCGCACAAAAATGTGCGGCGGCGCAGCGATTTCGATGGCGTTGAAAACAGCTGACGCAGTCAGCTGTTTTGCTGCCGGGCTTGTAACACGCCCTAGCGTTGCCGAGCGGCCGTGGCGCTGCTGATTGCAGGGACGATACCCTGGGCTGTGGCCTGCCAACCCTCGGAAAGGCTTTCGACCAGCGCCTCGTAGCCGTCATTCGCAAGCGCCACTTCGCGCGCGAAACGCTGGCGTGCCACGGTATGCCCGTCTGGATCTTCGAGCTGCCATTCGCCCGCGATATGGGCATGGCCGTCGTAATGGCCCATGAACTGATCGACGCGGGTGTGCAGGGTATAGCGATCGGCGGTGCCGGCGTTTCCACGGCGTACGATCTGAACATCGTCGAGCGCGCCGGCGAGCGTCGCAGCCAGGGATTCGCGCAGCTGTTCGCCCAGCGGCGCGGCCCAGCGATTGTGGTTGGCGATGACCACCCGGTGGGGGTCGGTTTGATAGACGATGCCGCGTTCGTCGAGCAACGGCGCGATCTCGACCGGCGCGACCAGCAGCTGCGTACGCGCCGCGGCTGCGGCCGGCATGGGTTGGCGGGCCGTCCCCGGATCGAGCACGAACAGCGACGGCGATGAAGCACTGCCGGCGCAGCCGGTCACCAAGACGGCCAGGGCGAGGTAGAACAGAGTACGTGTTGTCATCGGGCGGCCTTCGGGGTCGGATCGCCGTCTTCGGGGCGGCCGAAGATGAGCGCGTTGGGGCGGTCATGCAGGGTACGCGCCAGCGGCGCGACGTCGTCGAGTACGCGATTGAGGCGGTCCAGCGAGCGGCTGAATTCGCCGTAGGCCGGCGCTCCCTGTTGAAAGCCGTCGAGCGTGTCCTGCAGCTCGGCGAGTGTCGCGCGCAGCGTGCCCGGTAGTTCTCGGGTGTCCTGGGCTTCGAGCAGCTGATTGATATTGCGGGTGGCGCGGTGCAGCTCGTCGAGCGTGGCGTTCGAGGTTTCCAGCGTATGCTTGAGGTCGTTGGCGATCGGGCGCACGTCGATGGCGTTGAGCTTGTCCATGAGGTCCGACAGCTGGCTCTGAATGCTGGTGATGCTACTCGGCACGCTGGGGAAGACCTCGTATTCGCCGAGGGTCATCGGCTTGTAGTCGTCGGCGTTGCTCTCAAACTGCAGGTTGATGAAGGTCGCGCCGGTCAGCAGGTTGCCCGACTTGATAGTGGCGCGGAGTCCGTTGGCGAAAAAGCGCTTGTTGTTGGCGCGCCACTCGGCGTCGCTCCAGTCGGCCCAGCTGTTGGCCGGACGCTGCGGCTCGATGGAGATCAGCACCGGGATCTTGAAATCGGACAGGCGTTGCAGGTTGAAGTCGTCGCGAAAGAACGGCACCTGTTCGACCGTACCGATACGCAGGCCGCGATATTCGACCGGCGCACCGGGCGACAGGCCGCGCACCGAGTCGTCGAGCAAGATCACGTAGCGAATTTTCTCATCAAAGCGATCCTGATTGGCCGCGCTGCGGGTGGCATAAAGCTTGAACGCCTGACCGGCGGTGGCCGGCTTGCCCGGCTCGACACCATCGGCCCGCCCGAAGGTGACCCCGCCCGCGAGGATGCTCTGCAGCGAGCCGGTATGCACGTCCACGCCGTCCGAGCCGAGATGAAAATCGATGCCCGAACGCAGCCAGAACTGTGTGGTTTGGGTGATCAGCTGGGCATAGGGCTCGCGCACGAACACCCGGTATTGCATGTGCTGGTCCTCGACGACGAACTTGCTGTCCTCGATCTGGCCGACCGTCTGGCCCTGATAGATGATGGGATCGCCGACCGCCAGCGAATTGTCGCCGTCGCTGGTCAGTCGCACCGCGATGCCCGGCTCGCTGGACGAAGTGGCCGGCGGCGTATCCTGAACCTTGAACTCGCGCCGGTGCTTGTCGGCGTTGCCCGGTTCGAGCTGGATATAGGCGCCCGACAGGATCGTGCCCAGACCGCTGATGCCCTGACGCCCGACACGGGGCTTGACCACCCAGAAACGGCTGTCGGAGACCAGCAGTTCGGAGGTGTCCGGGTTCATCTGCACGGTTGCCACCGCGCCCTCGTAATCGTCGGCCAGTCGCACCGATTCCAGATGTCCGACCTCGACACTGCGTACCTTGACCAGCGTCTTGCCGGCCTCCAGACCGTCGGCGGTATCCAGCGCGAGCGTGATTTCCGGGCCCCGTGACATGACGTTTTGATAGATCAGCCACAGGCCGATCAACGCCGCGCCGAGTGGAATGAACCATACCGGCGAAATGCGCCGGCGCCGCGGGCCATGGGTGACGGCAGTGTTCGGATCTTGGGTCATGGGCTGTCTCGTTCGAAAGTCGCGCCCCAAAGCCGGCGGGTATCAAAGGTGTGCGCGGCCACCATGGTAATGATCACGACGGCGGCAAAACAAAGCGCGGCCGGGCCGGGTTCGATGGCCATCAGTGCGCCGGCGCGCACCAGCGCCACAAGCACCGCGACCACGAAGACGTCGATCATCGACCAGCGCCCGATCTTCTCGGTGATCCGGTACAGGCGCATCTGGGATCGCGAGTCGTCGTGCCAGCCGTGGGTGGCGGCCAGGCACAGCCAGGCAAGGGCTGCGATCTTGCTGATCGGCACCACCACGCTGGCCACGAAGATGACCGTGGCAATGGGCCACGAGCCGGTATGGGCCAGATGCAGGACGCCGCCAATGATCGTCTGCGGGTCGGTCGACCCCAGGCTGGTGGTCGACATGATCGGATAGATATTGGCGGGAATATACAGGATGACCGCGGTGACCAGCAGCGCCCAGGTCAGTTGAATACGATCCAATGCGTTGCTGACCGGGCGCCGGTTGCAGCGCGGGCAGCGCCCATGTCGGTGTGGTTGGTAGGCCATGCCGCAGCCGCGACAGGCCACGGCGTTCTGGCTCGCGCCGGTACGGGCGGTTTCCAGATGGGGATCGCTTACCGGCATGGGGGCGAGATCCTGCCAGAGAGAAACCCAGTCGATGAGCGTGAAGGTGCGCAACAGCAGCAGGGCATAAATGCAGAAGGCGACGAACGAGGTGCCTATAGCGACATCGGCCAGGGTGACGATCTTGATCAGGCTCACGAGCACGCCGACGATGAATACGTCGGCCATCATCCACGGTTCCAGCGGGCGCAGAGTGCGCGCAAGCGCTCGGGACATGGCGCCCGACCGGCGGCGTGCAGCCTGGACGAGCAGGCAAACCAGCGCCAGCAGATACGCCGCCGGCAGGCCGGCGGTGGTCATGAACAACAGCACGCCCAGGCTCGGATAGTCGTGGCCCGACATCGCCCGTGCCGCATCGAAGAAGCTCATGCTGTGGGCGACGCCGCGGGTGGAAAAACTCAGGAAGTCGAAGGCAAACACCAGCCCGAGCATCACCAGCGTCGCCAGCGCCCAGGCAAGCGGGCGTTGGTGATCGGGCTGCGCCGGCGGGGCGACATGATGGCCACAGCGCGGGCACTGAGCGGCTTCGCCGGCGGCACGCGGCGGTACACGCATGACCCAGTCGCATTCACCGCATACGGCGACGGCTTCGCCGATGACCTGTTCGTTACTCATGTCGTCAACCATAGCCTGCGGGCGCGGCGGTAGATGCAGCAGCAAAAAAAAGCGGGCCGCAGCCCGCTTTCATCGCATGCCAGCGATCGCCTTAGCGACCGTTACGCTCAGCGGTTGTCGATATCGACGTAGTCACGCAGTTCGTAACCGGTATAGACCTGGCGCGGCCGCGCGATGCGCATCCCCGGGTCGGCCATCATTTCCGACCAGTGCGCGGCCCAGCCGACGGTACGCGCGATGGCGAACATCGGGGTGAACATGTTGATCGGAATGCCCAGCGCCTGATAGATGATGCCGGAGTAGAAGTCGACGTTCGGATACAGCTTGCGCTCGACGAAGTACTCGTCCTCCAGGGCGATGCGTTCCAGCTCCAGCGCCAGCTCGAAGAGCTTGTTGTTCTGCATGCCGTAGTGCTCGAGGATCTCGTGGCAGTAGCCGCGAATGATCTTCGCACGGGGGTCGAAGTTCTTGTAGACGCGATGGCCGAAGCCCATCAGGCGGAACGGATCGTTCTTGTCCTTGGCCTTTTCCAGGTACTTCGGCACCTGGGACACGTCGCCGATCTGGGCGAGCATGTTCAGCACGGCTTCGTTGGCGCCGCCATGCGCGGGCCCCCAAAGGGCCGCGATGCCCGAGGAAATCGCGGCATAGGGGTTGGCGCCGGTGGAGCCGGCCATGCGCACGGTCGAGGTGGAGGCGTTCTGCTCGTGGTCGGCGTGCAGGATGAACAGCACGTCCAGGGCCTTGGCGGCGACCGGATCCACTTCGTATTCCTCGGCCGGCACGGCGAAGCACATGCGCAGGAAGTTGGCAGCGTAATCGAGATGGTTCTTCGGCCCGATCTTGGGCTGGCCGATGGAGTGCTTGTAGGCAGCCGCGGCGATCGTGGGCATCTTGGCGATCATGCGATGGGCAAAGATCGCGCGATGCTCGGGATCCCGAATATCGGTGGTGTCGTGATAGAAGGCCGACAGCGAACCGACGATGCCGGTGAGGATGGCCATCGGGTGCGCGTCGTAGTGGAAGCCGTCGTAGAACTTCACCAGCGACTCGTTGAGCATCGTGTGATGCGTGATCGAGTGGCGGAAGTCTTCCATCTGCGTGGGGTTGGGCAGTTCGCCGTTGAGCAGCAGGTAGCAGACTTCGAGGTAGCTCGACTTCTCGGCCAGTTCCTGTACGGAATAGCCGCGATACATGAGGATGCCGTTCTCACCATCGATGAAGGTGATATCGGACTTGCAGCTGCAGGTCGCCGTGAACGCGGGATCGTAGGTGAATACGCCCTGCTTGGTGTTCAGGCCACGCACGTCCACGCCGGGGGTGCCGAGCGTGCCTTCGACGAGCGGCAGCTCGGTGCTGCTGTCGTCCTGCGGATTGCTGATCTTGAAGGGTTGACTCATCTACGATCTCCCGGGTGTTGTCCGTCTCAAGTCTTTTCAGCCCTGGTCGGGCTCGACGACCGGCTGCGGATAATGCGAAGGGTATTCGGTCCGCGCAACGCCGGTGGCGATGGCGGCCTGTGCCACGGCGGGCGGTATGAAATCGATCAGGCGCGGATCGAAGGGGCTCGGAATGATGTAGTCCGGCCCGAACGACATCGCGTCCTGGCTGTGCGCCTCGAGTACGCTGTTGGGCACCGGCTGACGGGCGAGTTCGCCCATGGCCCGGGCCGCAGCCACGCACATTGTCATGTTTATGCGGCGGGCGCGCACGTCCAGCGCGCCGCGAAAGATATAGGGAAAACCCAGAACGTTGTTGACCTGGTTCGGGTAGTCGCTGCGGCCGGTCGCCATGATCAGGTCGTCGCGCACGCTCTTGGCTTCTTCCGGCGTGATCTCGGGCGTCGGGTTCGACAGCGCGAATACCACCGGCTTGGCCGGCATCATGCCGATCTGTTCGGCCGACACCGTGCCCGGGCCGGACAGGCCGATGAATACGTCGGCCTGCTTCATGGCGTCGTCGACGCTGCGCAGGTCGGTCTTGGTGGCGAACTGGGCCTTTTGCTCGGACAGGTCGTCGCGATCGGAATGAATCACACCCTTGCGATCGCACATGAACACGTTTTCGAGCTGTGCGCCCATTTCCAGCAGCAGGTTCATCGAGGCCACGCCGGCCGCGCCTGCGCCCATGCATACGATTTTCGCATCGGCAAGACGCTTGCCCTGAAGCTCAAGCGCGTTGATCAGCCCGGCCGCGACGATGATCGCGGTGCCGTGCTGGTCGTCGTGAAAGACCGGAATATCCAGACGCTCGATGAGCGTGTTCTCGATCTCGAAACAGTGCGGCGCCGCGATGTCTTCCAGATTGATGCCACCGAACGTTGGCGCGATACGCACTACCGTGTCGATGAAATCCTTGGGATTGTCGGCATCGACTTCGATATCGAAGACGTTGACGTCGGCAAACTTCTTGAACAGAACCGCCTTGCCTTCCATCACCGGCTTGCTGGCCAGCGCGCCGGTATTGCCCAGCCCCAGCACTGCGGTGCCGTTGGAAATCACCGCGACCAGATTGCCTTTCGAGGTGTAGCGAAACGCCGCTTCCGGATCGTCGCGTATCTCTTTTACCGGTTCGGCCACGCCGGGCGTATACGCCAGCGACAGCTCTTCGTAGGTGGTGAAAGGCTTGGTGACCGATATCGCAAGTTTCCCGGGCTTGGGCTTTGCGTGGTAGTCCAGAGCTTCCTGTTTGCGCGAGTAATCGGCCATGCAGCTTGGCTTTGCGTTGAAGCGTAAGGAGCCCGCCGGTGCGCTATCCGGCGCACCCGGGCATTGATCGATGAATTCGCGAGTATACCGGCGCGTTGGCCCTGCGACCAGCGATAGCGCGGCTTTGCCCCGGCAAGTCGCTGTCACGACGCCGTTTTTTTATCGAAACAGCTACGACGAACGTCGAACTCGAGGCTTGTCCAGGACCCGTTCAGCCAGTCTGGCAGTCGAGCCGCGATCGGCGCGCCGGGCGCCCGGGAGGGCTGCATACAAGGCAATAGCGCAGGGCGGGCTAGTCGTTTTCGGCCGCGGTATCGATATGCGCCAGGCTGCCGTCGGGGGCGACGTTCACGCTCACCAGTATGGGCTGGCAACACACGAAACAGTCTTCGGTGTAGGTCTGATCGCCGACCGAACAGTCGACCACCATCACGATCGGCTCGCCGCAGTAGGGACAGGTTACCGTCTGTTCTTCGAGCATCAGGGCAGTACCTCGGCCAGAATCGTATCCAGAAACCGCCAGCCGCGCTCGGTGGCCCGCAGCGTTTGCCGATCGAAGGCTACAAGTCCCTGGGCGATCGGTTCTGCGAGGGTCGTGCCCAGGGCTTGCCAGTCGAGGCCGGTGCGCTGTTCGTAATCGTTACGCGTCACGCCCGCGCGCCGTCGCAGGCCGTTGAGCAGGAATTCGAAGCAGGCGTCGTCTTTGTCGAGCAGGCGGGACTCGGCGATCGATGCCGGCCTGCCGGCCACACTCATGTACCCCGTGGGCCAGCGCTGGCGCGCGCTGCGTTCGATATGACCGTCGACGCGCGTGCGCTTGCCATGGGCGCCCGCGCCGATGCCCAGGTAGTCGCCAAAGCGCCAGTAGTTTTCGTTATGGCGGCAGGCCTTGCCGGGCTGTGCCCAGGCCGAGACTTCGTATTGCGTGTAACCGGCGCTACGCAGCCGCTCGCCAGCGTGTTCGAATATCTCGACCACCGCATCGTCGTCCGGCAGGGCCGGCGGCTGTCGATAGAACGGCGTGTTCGGTTCCAGAGTGAGCTGGTAATAGGAGATATGGCCCGGCTCGCGTTCGATGATGCCGTCGATATCGGCCATGGCCCGGGCATGGGTCTGGCCGGGCAGCCCGAACATCAGATCGCAGTTGATCGCGGTAAAGCCGCCGGCGCGGGCATCGTCGATCGCGGCCAGGGCCTCGGTTGCGCCATGGATGCGTCCGAGCGCGCTCAGGCAGTCGTTGTCCAGGCTCTGAATACCCAGCGAAAGCCGGTTGACGCCCACCGCCCGCAGATCGGCAAAGCGGGTCCGTTCGGTCGTGCCCGGGTTGGCCTCGAGCGTTATTTCACAGTCGCTCGACAAACCGAGCCTGGCGTCCAGCGCGGCGAGTATTCGACCGATCGCTCCCGCCGAGAACAGGCTCGGCGTGCCGCCGCCGAAGAATACGGTGTCGATCGGCCGCTTTTCGTCGGCCGCGGCGAGCGCCCAGTCCGCGAGCAGGGCGTCGATATAGGCGGTTTCCGGCAGTTCGGCCGGTGCTCGATGCGAGTTGAAGTCGCAGTAGGGGCATTTGCGCACACACCAGGGCAGATGCACATACACCGATAACGGTATGCCGCTGCGTTGTGCGCTCGCCGGGGCGGGTTGTTCAGCCGTCGTGCTCATCGGCGCGCAGTTGCTCGACGAGCTGGTGCATGGCGCGGGCGCGATGGCTGATCGCATTCTTGCGCTCGGCCCCCATTTCGGCGGCGCTGGCGTTTTCTTCTTCCACCCAGAACAACGGGTCGTAGCCGAAACCGTGTTCGCCGCGGGCTGCTTCCAGAACGCGGCCACGCCATACGCCGTGGGCGATCACCGGCACCGGGTCGCTGGCCGATCGGGTGGCGACCAGACAACAGTGAAACGCAGCGCCCCGCCGCGCCGGGGCGAGCCCGTCGAGAGCTGCCACGAGCTTGGCGTTATTCGCCGCGTCGTCGCCGTGGCTACCCGCATAGCGTGCCGAATACACGCCGGGCGCGCCGTCGAGTGCGTCCACGGCCAGGCCGGAATCGTCGGCGATCGCCGGCAGGCCGGTCAGTGCGGCCGCGTGGCGAGCCTTGATCAGCGCGTTGTCGACGAAGCCGATACCGGTTTCCTCGGCATCGGGCACGTCGAATTCGCTCTGGCTGACCAGCTCGATGTCGAGCACTTCCAGCAGGCTGCGCATTTCGGCGAGCTTGCCGGCATTGCCCGAGGCCAGCACCCAGCGTCGATGCGGTGAAGCCATGGGGCGTTATCCTTCGCGGGCCGCGCGCTGGGCCTCGATGAGCTCGCCGATGCCTTTTTCGGCATGGCCGAGCAGGGCGTCGAGTTCGCTGCGCGCAAAGGCATGGCCCTCGGCCGTGCCCTGGATCTCGACGAAGCCGCCGGCCTCGTTCATGACCACGTTCATATCGGTTTCGGCCTGCGAATCCTCGGCATAGTCGAGATCGAGCACCGGCATGCCGTTATAAATGCCGACCGACACGGCCGCGATCTGGCCATGGATCGGGCTGCTCTTGAGCTTGCCGGCCTTGACCAGCGAATCCATGGCGTCGACGAGGGCAACATAGCCACCGGTGATCGACGCGGTGCGGGTACCGCCGTCGGCCTGGATCACGTCGCAGTCGATGGTGACCGTGCGGCTGCCCAGCGCGTTCATGTCGACCACCGCGCGCAGGCTGCGCCCGATCAAACGCTGGATTTCCACGGTGCGTCCACCCTGTTTGCCGCGGGCGGCTTCACGGCCGTTGCGGCTGCCGGTCGCGCCCGGCAGCATGCCGTATTCGGCCGTCAGCCAGCCGCTGTTCTGGCCGCGCAGCCACGGCGGCACGCGTTCTTCCACGCTGGCGGTACAGATCACTTTGGTATCGCCGAAGCTCACCAGGACCGAGCCGGCGGCATGCTTGGTGAAATGGCGTTCGAAGCGTACGTCGCGTAGTTCGTCGGCGGCGCGTGCGCTGGGTCGCGTGGTCAAGATCGGGCCTTTGGTCGTCTATAAACTGGCCGTGCAGTGTAACAGCGTGGCGCCTGCGGCATGCCCGGCGGCAGCGTGAACGCGCATGGCTGTGCGATACTGCGCGGCTTGCCATATCGATGACGACCACGGACAGTCCATGACCCGGAGCATGACCGGTTTCGCGCGCAGCCAGGCCCAGGGCGACTGGGGCGAAGTGGTATGGGAACTGCGCAGCGTCAATCACCGCTATCTCGATATTCATCTGCGTCTGCCGGATGCCCTGCGTGCGCTGGAGCCGTCGATTCGCGAAGCGGTGGCCAAGGTGGTGTCGCGCGGCAAGGTGGATATTGGCGCCAAGCTCGTCACCACCGACGATACCCAGGCCATCGAGATCGACGAACAGCGCCTGGCCGCGCTGGGCGAGGCCCTGTCGCAGGTTCGCTCCACGGTGATCGATTGTCGTGCGCCGGACGCGCTGCGGCTGTTGACCTATCCGGGCGTGCAGCGCGAGCGCGAGCCCGACACCGACGCCATCCAGCGTGAGGCGCTGGCTGCGTTGAAAGAGGCGCTAGGGCAGCTGCAATCCATGCGCGAGGACGAGGGCGGTCGCCTGGCCACGATGCTGGTCGAACGCGCCCGCCAGATTCGCGAGCATGCCGATGCCGCCGCCGAGCGCGTACCCCAGGCACGCAATGCCTGGTACGACAAGATGCGAGCCCGTCTGGCCGAACTGGACAGCGAGGCCGACCCCGCCCGCGTCGAGCAGGAACTGATCTTCACCGCCCAGCGCATGGACGTGGCCGAGGAAATCGATCGCCTGCACAGCCATGTCGAGGCGCTTGAGAAAGCGTTGGAGAAAAAGGAACCGATCGGTCGTCGGCTGGATTTCCTCATGCAGGAATTCAATCGAGAGGCGAACACTCTCGGCTCTAAATCGCAGGACGCGCAGCTCACCGCCCATGCGGTCGAGATGAAGGTGCTCATCGAGCAGATGCGCGAACAGGTTCAGAACATCGAATAGGGCACGCGTGAACGATTGCCAAAGCCAACGCCGTGGACAGCTGTACGTGATCTCCGCGCCTTCGGGCGCGGGCAAGACGAGCCTCACCCACGCGGTGATCGAGCGCCTGGCCGCGCGCGGGCGCAAGGCCCGGTTTTCGGTCTCCTATACCACCCGCGCGGCGCGGCCGGGCGAGGTCGACGGCGAGGACTATCACTTCGTGTCGGTGGCCGACTTCGAGGCCATGATCGCGGTGGGCGCCTTTCTGGAACACGCCCGCGTATTCGATCGCCATTACGGCACGTCGGCGGCCGAGACCGAGCGCTGGCTCGCGCACGGACAGGACGTGGTGCTGGATATCGACTGGCAGGGCGCCCGACAGGTGCGCGCCCGTAGCGAAGACGTAGTCACCATCTTCATCCGACCGCCATCGCGCGAAGAGCTGGAGCGGCGGCTGCGCTCGCGTGCATCCGATGACGACGCCCAGATCCAGCGCCGGCTGGCGGAAGCCGACGACGAACTCGCCCGCGCCGACGAATACGACTATCAGATCGTCAACGATGTGTTCGACGATGCCGTGGAGGCGCTCGAACAGATCTTCTGGGCCACCGACCCGGGCGCGCAGGGCGCATCGTAGCAACACAGGGCTGGCCGACGCGGATGCGCATGGTTATACTGCGCGGTTTGCCACCCTCGTCGCGAGAGTATCGTCATGGCCCGAGTTACCGTCGAAGATTGTCTTGAGCACGTCAACAACAAGTTCGAACTGGCCACGATCGCGGCCAAGCGCGCCCGCCAGCTTGCCCGCGGCGCCAACGCCCGCCTGCCCTGGGAGGACGACAAGCCCACGGTGATGGCACTGCGCGAGATCGCCGCTGGTGAAGTCACCATCGCCATTCTCGACGAGCCGGACCTGCCGCCGGTGAGCACCGGCATGGATGCGCCGCAGCCGGCCGAGCCGAGCGAAGAAGATCTGGAAGCCGAAGGCGAGAAGAAAGCCGCCAAGCCCGCGGCCGACGCCGACGAATAAGCGAACGTAGCCGGCCACGCCGGCACGCGTTACGAAAAGCCGCTGTCTTCAGCGGCTTTTTTTGTGTCGGATGCTTGCAAGCCGGTTGTACGCGAATAAACGCGACAAAGGCAAAGGACCGATCGCCCAAAGGCTGGGCAAGTTTATGTTCGCGCCGGGCGCTCAAGGCGGTTTGCAGACAGGCTCCGCTCGATGCGGATTCGGTAATCGAGCGTCTGATGGCGACGTTCTTCAAGAACAACCGCAGATTTCGCAGATTAAACAGATGAGGAAGCGCGCGGGCGCATGCGCCGGACGAGAGCGAGCGACCGCGATCTCCTGTCTTTGAGCTGCGTTGATCTTTCGATCTTTCTCCGGCCGGCGACGACCACCGAAGCCGAAGCAACGATGGTATCGATCGCCCACCACGGCCGAATCAATACATCTGCGCAATCAGCGTAATCTGCGGTTTCTGCCTTCAAACCGATAGAAAAACTCGCGATTACACGGCGGTCTTGGCGCCGGTCGGTATTCCTGATTATGGGCAAGGTGGGCTATCCGTCTGGGTCGCAGTTACCTGGTACATGTCTTTGCGCGCGAAATGCCGGCCGGGTGACCGGTCGCGTGGGCGAATTTTCGCAAGCGAGGACGAACCGGGTAGCGAGTCGTCAAAACGGCGTTTTAGCAGTACTCTTGGATCATGGAATTGCCAAGCGGTATCAATCGGCTGCAAACGCGTATTCGGACCTCGCGTATTTCGCGCGAGTTCGGTATCGATACGCTCGCCGAGCATCTGGAAAGTTATCTGCCGGAGCCGGCGATCGCGCGGGTGCGGGCTGCCTACGAGTTTGGCGAGCACCAGCATCGTGGCCAGTTTCGCAAGACCGGCGAGCCTTATATCTATCATCCGCTGGCGGTGGCCCGGATTCTGGCCGAGATGCGGCTGGACGCCACGACGCTGATCGCCGCAATCCTGCACGACGTCATCGAAGATACCGACGCCGCCCGTGAGGAGGTGGCCCGACGCTTTGGCAAGGAAGTGGCCGATCTCGTCGACGGTGTCAGCAAGCTCGACAAGGCCCAGTTCCATAGCCGCGAGCAGGCCACGGCCGAAAGTTTTCGCAAACTGATGCTGGCGATGACGCGCGATATTCGCGTCATTCTGGTCAAGCTGGCCGATCGGTTGCACAACATGCGCACGCTCGAAGGCATGACCGCGAAAAAGCGGGCTTCGATTGCCCGCGAAACGCTCGAGATCTATGCACCGATCGCCCGACGGCTGGGCATCAACAGCATGCGTCAGGAGCTCGAGGAACTCGGCTTCAAGAACATGTACCCGCGCCGCTACGAGGTGTTGCGCCGCGCCAGCCAATCGGTGACCGGCGATCGGCGCAGCCTGCTGCGCGAAATCGAGGAGACGCTGTCGCGGGCTCTGGCCGCCGAGGGAATCGGCGCGATCGTGAAAGGCCGGCGCAAGAATCTCTACAGCATCTATCGGAAAATGCGCGAAAAGCACCGCCGTTTTCTGGATGTGTTCGACCTCTACGGCGTACGCGTGATCGTCGACGCGGTGGACGAATGCTATCGCGGGCTGGGCATCGTTCATCACCGCTATCGCCCGATCACCGAACAGTTCAACGACTTCATCGCCAACCCCAAACTCAACGGCTACCAGTCGCTGCATACCACGGTAATGGCACGTGGCGGGATCAAGTTCGAGGTCCAGATTCGGACCCGCGAGATGGATCAGATTGCCGAATCCGGCATCGCCGCGCACTGGCAGTACAAGCTCGGCGAGAAGGCCGGCAAGCTTGGCAATCTCGACGCCGAGGAATGGCTGGCGCATCTGGCCGAAATGCACGAAGGCGAGCGCGATTCGCTGCGCTTCGTCGACAACCTGCGCATGGACCTGTTTCCCGACGAGGTCTATGTATTCACGCCCAAGGGCCAGATCATCCGCCTGGCCAAGGGCGCGACCTGTGTCGATTTCGCCTATGCGGTGCATACCGAGCTTGGTGATCGCTGCGTGGCCGCGCGTGTCGAAGGCCATCTGGCGCCGCTCAACAGCCAGCTCCAGTCGGGGCAGACAGTCGAAATCATCACCGCCAAGCATGCGCGCCCGAACGCGGCCTGGCTGCATTTTCTCAAGACCGCGAAAGCGCGCACCGGGGTGCGCAACTTCCTCAAGAACCAGCGCGAAGACAAGGCGCAGCGCCTGGGTGAGCGTTTGCTGGACAAGTCCTTGGGCGACCTGGGGCTGTCGCTGCGCCGTCTGTCGCGCTCGGATATCGACCGCGGGCTGGCGGAAATGGACGAACCGAGCCTGCCCGCGCTGTATGCCGCCATCGGCCTGGGTCGGCGCCTGGCGCCGCTGGTCGCACGACATTTTCTGGCCGGCGACGCACCGGTGGCCAAGGGCCGGCGGGCCAAGCCGCTGGCCGTGGAGGGAACCGAAGGGCTGGTGGTCGAGTTCGCCAAATGCTGTCACCCGGTGCCCGGCGACGCGATCCATGGCCAGGCCAGCCTCGGCCGCGGCCTGGTCGTACATCGCTTCGGCTGTGCCTATTCCACCCGTAAAGGCGCCTCGGCCGATCGCGTCGAGCTGACCTGGGCCGATAACGTGACCGGCGAATACGACGTAGAGCTGCGGGTGACCGCCTCGAACAAGCGCGGGCTGCTGGCCACGCTCACCGCCAAGTTCGCCGACGCCGACTCCAATATCCAGAACATCGTGTTCCCGGAAAGCAGCGGTGCGCTGATCACCATTCGGTTTCTCATCGACGTGCGCGATCGCCACCATCTGGCCAACATCATCCGGCGGCTGCGGCGCATCAACGCGGTAGAGAGAGTGGAGCGCAGCTAGGGAAGCTCTGCATAACCTGTCACGGTCGCGCCGGCGTGCTTTGCGCGTGATTGACAAGGAAGTGAGAGCGTAGCGTGCTCGTTGCACGGTAGCGAACACTGACGCCGATCAAGCGCGCGCAAAGCCCCGGCCCGCAAGGGGTTCGGCCTCACAGACGCCGCGGCCGCGTTGCCAAGCTTGACCTGCCAATAAGGCAGGCGCTGCGCTTGGACGCCTTGCCGCACCGTCTGTGAGGGCTCGAACGCGATCCGTGAGAGGTTTATGCAGAGCTTCCCTAGGGCGCCGGGGCTGCCGCGCAGCCGCGCCGCTGTGGGACAATGCCGGTCAGGCTTTTCAACCGTGCGACGTCATGATTCAACCTGCCACGCATCAGATCATCAAGACCGAAGAAGCACCGGGTGCCATCGGCGCCTATTCGCAGGCCGTGCAGGCCGGCGATACGGTCTATATCTCCGGCCAGATTCCGCTGGATCCGGCGACCGGCGACCTGGTCGACGGCGATATCGAAGCCCAGATCGAGCGGGTATTCGACAATATCGAAGCCGTGGCCCGGGCGGCCGGCGGTACGTTCGCGCACGTGGTGAAGTTCACCATCTATTTGACCGATATGGACAACTTCGGCGCCGTGAACGCGGTCATGGAGCGCAAGCTGGCCAAGCCCTATCCGGCCCGTGCTGCCGTAGGCGTGGCTGCATTGCCCAAGGGCGCTGCCGTAGAGGCCGATGCCATCCTCGTGCTCGGCTGACAAGGCCGCCAAGAAAACGCGCTACAGCGCGAGCGATTCCTGCAAACGCCTGAACGGCGTCGGGCCCAAGCTCGTCGACAAGCTCGCGACGCTGGGTATTGCCAGTATCGGCGATGTGCTGCTGCACCGGCCGACGCGCTACGAAGACCGTACCCGCGTCACCCCGGTGGGCGAGATGATCGCGCAGGGCCTGCCCGTGGTAGCGGTGGTTCGTATCGAGGCCGCCGAGGTGCGCCACGGCCGCCGGCGCAGCCTGTTGGTGAGTACCACCGACGGGCAGGCGCGCCTGTGGCTGCGCTTCTTTCATTTTGCGCCGGCCCAGCAGGCGCGGCTGGTGGCCGGCACGTGGCTGCGCGTGTTCGGCGAGCCGCGCCCCGGGGTATATGGCCTCGAGATCGTGCATCCCGAGTACCAGATCGTGGACGACGCAGCCGCGGGCCACGATTTCACGCCCGAGCTGCGTGCGGTGTATCCGGCCACCGCCGGGGTCACCCAGCCGCGGCTTCGTGATATGGCCGACCAGGCGCTGGCCCTGCTGGATACGCCCGGTTTCTGGCCCGATGCGCTACCCGCCGATCTGGGTCGCGAGCTGGCCGCGGCGGGAATCGATATCGATATCGCCGCGGCGCTGCGCTGTATCCATCGGCCCGCGCCGAACGAGGATCTGGCCGCCTTGATCGAGGGCCGCCACCCGGCGGTGACCCGGCTGGCATTCGAGGAACTGCTGGGCCATCAACTGGGGCTGCGCAGCCGACGCCGTGAGGTCAAGACCGAACGCGCGCCGGTGCTCGGCGATGCGGGCCGCGGGCTGAGCCCGCTGTTCGAGCAGCTGGGCTTTTCGCCCACCAATGCCCAGCGCCGGGTGATTGGCGAAATTCTGGCCGATATGGCCGTGGCCCATCCGATGCTGCGCCTGATCCAGGGCGACGTCGGCTCGGGCAAGACCGTGGTCGCTGCAGCCGCGGTGCTGACCGCGATCGAGAACGGCTGGCAGGCGGCGTTCATGGCGCCGACCGAACTGCTGGCCGAACAGCACTATGCGAATCTGGCCGGCTGGCTGGAGCCGCTCGGGGTACAGGTGTTGCTGGTGACCGGCCGGCGCCGCCGCGATGACGCGCTGCTCGCGCCCATACGCGACGGCGAGCCGGTGGCGGTGGTGGGCACCCATGCGCTGTTTCAGGCGTCGTTGGATTTCGGGCGGCTGGGCCTGTGCGTGATCGACGAACAGCATCGCTTCGGGGTGGATCAGCGCCTGGCCCTGCGCAACAAGGCCGCCGCCGGCGGATTGACCGCGCATCAGCTGATCATGACCGCCACGCCCATCCCGCGCACCCTGGCGATGAGCGCGTACGCCGACCTGGATACCTCGGTGATCGACGAGCTGCCGCCCGGGCGTACCCCGGTGGTGACGGTGGCCGTTCCCAACACCCGCCGCGACGAAGTGGTCGAACGCATCGGCCGCGCGGTCGCCGACGGGCGCCAGGTCTATTGGGTATGTACGCTCATCGAGGCCAGCGACAAGCTCGAGGCCCAGGCGGCGGAAGCGGCGGCCGAGGCGTTGTCCGAGGCCCTGCCGGGGGTGCAGGTGTCGCTGGCGCACGGGCGTATGAAGGCCGCGGCCAAGCAAAAGGCCATGCAGGCCTTCAAGAAAGGTGCGATCGATGTACTGGTGGCCACCACCGTGATCGAGGTGGGCGTGGACGTGCCCAATGCCTCGCTGATGATCATCGAAAACGCCGAACGACTCGGTCTGGCCCAGCTGCACCAGCTGCGCGGGCGCGTAGGGCGGGGCTCGGTGGAAAGTCATTGTGTGCTGCTCTACCAGCCGCCGCTATCGGAGACGGCGCGCAAACGCCTGTCCGCGCTGCGTGAAACCGGTGACGGCTTTGCCATTGCACGGGCCGACCTGGAGCTGCGCGGGCCGGGCGAGGTGTTGGGCACGCGCCAGACCGGAGCGGCGAGTTTTCGTATTGCCGATCTGGTACGCGACGGGGTGTGGGTAGAAAAAGCGCTGACCGCAGCCGACGATGTGCTGGCTTATCACCCCCGCGAGGCGGCCACGCTCATCGAGCGCTGGGCGGGCGGTCGCGGTGGCTATGCCGGCGTCTGACAACTTACGCCATACATGAGCGCACCTGAAACGCAGCCGGCCGCGTTAAAGCAAAGACTTGTTTATGAAAAGAGTTCAGCATGCGGCGTGAGCATCGAGCCACCTGGCCATCGAACGATCGGTCTGTCGTCTTGTTCGTATTCCTTGCCGGACACCCTGCCTGCTTGAACACAGCCGACGGCGTTTCATTCATAATCGAAACCGCGGATAGGCTGGCGCGTGGGCAACCCGCGCCTGCAGCCCATACTCCCCTTTAGCCATAATCGAGACGGGAAAAGCCCGGCGTGAAACTGCTCGTTCGCCTACGTAATCTGCTTCAGTTCCAGCTCGAGCAATTCATGCTGCGCGGGGTGCTCTCGCGGCTGCTGGTCATCGCCTGTGCGATGGTGCTTATCGCCGTGAGCGCCGGGCTGCTCGTCTACAACGTGCCGCATATCGGCGAGGCCGGCGAAGAGGGCGATCCCGGTTCCGCAATCTGGTGGGCGTTTCTAAGGCTCACCGATTCCGGCTATCTCGGCGATGACGAAGGAACCCTGCTGCGGACGGTGTCGACCACGCTCACCATACTCGGCGTGGTGCTGTTTGTCGGTGCGCTGATTGCGACCATGACGCAGTGGCTCGACGACACCATCGAAACGCTCGAGGCCGGCTATACGCCCATTGCCAAGAACAACCATATCCTCATTCTCGGCTGGAGCAGTCGTACCGCGGGTATGGTCGAGAACCTCGTGCAGTCACAGGCGCGGGTCAAGCGCTTTCTGGACCGGCACGGCGGTGGCCGTCTGCATATCGTGATTCTGGCCGAGCGGGTCAATACCGGCATGGCCCAGGAGCTCAAGGACCGCCTGGGGCGGCGCTACGACGCGCGGCGCATCACGCTGCGGTCGGGTACGCCGCTGCGGGCCGATCATCTGCGTCGGGTCGATTTCGAGCATGCCGCCGCGGTCATCCTTGCCGGCCGCGAGTTCGACGGCGACGGCGCGGGCGACGAAGCCACCATCAAGACCCTGATCAACGCCACCGGCAGCAGCGAAGACAAGCTGCCGCTGGTGGTGGCCGAAGTCTTCGACGCCAACCATCTGGCCACCGCGGCCCGTGCCTATGCCGGCGAAGCCGAGCTCATCGGCGCCGGGCGCATCGTCGCCCGACTGCTCGCCCAGAACACCCGTAATCGCGGCCTGTCGTGGGTTTATGGCGAATTGCTCAACGGCAAGGATGAACAGATATTCGTGCGCGAATGCCCAAGTCTGGTCGGCGAGCGCCTGGTCGACGTGGCCGGCTGTTTCGACAAGGCGGTATTACTCGGCGCGGCGCGCGACGGTGCGCTCATCCCGGTTCATCGTGAAGATGGCGAACGCGTTCGCGACGGCGACCGGCTTGCGTTTATCGCCCGCGCCTTCGATGACTGCGCGCCTACCGGCGCGCCGGAGACGGTGATTACGGCCAGCCCGGTCGAGCGGCGCGAGCGGGCCGCGCGCAGCCGGGGCCATCGGCGCGTGCTGGTGCTGGGCTGGAACCGCAAGCTGCCGTCGCTGTTGGCCGAGTTCGAGGCTTATCGGCGGGAAAGCGTGACCATCGATGTCTTCTCGCTGCGCCCGATCGCCGAGCGCGAAACGCTGCTGGCCCGCCAGGGGGTACGGTTCGCGCATGCCAGCGTGCGCCAGATCGAGGGCGATTTCACGTCCTACCACGACCTGGGTCGGCTCTCGCTTGCCGACTACGACAACATCATCCTGCTGGCCAGCGATTGGCTGGGGTCGGCGGAGGCCGCGGACGCGCGTATGGTCATGGGCTATCTGGTGCTGGCCCAACAGCTCGAAAAGGTCGATCAGCCGCCGTTTACGCTGGTCGAAACCATGTCGGCCGAGAACGCGGCGTTGTTCGATGCGCCGCACGTCGAGCGCCTGATCTCGCCCGCTATTCAGTCCAGCCTGTTGACCCAGGTAGCGCTACGCCGCGAGTTGCACTGGGTGATGGAAGAGCTGTTCGGCGCGGGCGGCGCCGAAGTGGTATTTCGCGACGCGTCCCGTCTGGGCTTGGCGGGTGGCGAGGACAGTTTCGAAACGCTGCGCCGTGCCCGCGCCGGCGAAGACGAAATTCTGCTCGGCGTCATGCGTGGCCCGGAGACGGCTCAGCCGCGGCTGCAGCTCAACGTGCGCGATAAACATGTGCCGCTAAACCTCAAGGCCGGCGACGAACTGGTGGTGCTGGCGGTGCCGGCTGCGGCGCTCAGCACTGGCGAGGTGGGTTAGGCGAGCCGTGTCGGCCGCATTGCACGCCCGGGTTGGCGTCATCGCTGCTCAGAGCCAGCGCCTGCGCCGAAAAAATACCAGCATGCCGACCACCAGCGCGCCCATGAGCCCGAGCACGATCGGGTAGCCGTAGCGCCAGCCCAGCTCCGGCATGTTCCAGGGGCTGGCGGTATCGAAGTTCATGCCATAGACGCCCACGATGAACGACAGCGGCATGAAGACGGTGGCAATGAGCGTGAGCACGCGCATGATGTCGTTGAGCCGCATGGAGGCCAACGACAGATGCGTGTCCAGCAGGGCGCCCGTGGCATCGTGATAACTGTCGATGAGATCCACCACGCGTCGGGCGTGGTCCTGTATGTCCCGGATATAGGGCCGGTTTTCGATATGGATCGCGGGGTGGTCGCTGGTTAGCCAGCGCTGGATCATCTCGTTCTGGGCACGCATCGTCTTGCCCAGCGTGCTCAGGGCACGGCGCAGGTCGTGAATGGTGCCGATCAGATCGTGCGTGCGCGTTTCGAATATTTCGTCTTCCAGGCGATCGAGGCGCTCGCCGTAGGCCGCGACCACGTCGAAAGCGCTGTCGACCACGACATCGGCCAGCGCATGGCCCAGATGCTCGGCGCGGGCGCTGCTCTGGCCCATCGTGATTGGATCAGTCGCCAGGCGCATCCGTTCGCGCACCGGGGCGAACAGATCGTGCCGGCCGGCATGAAAGCTCAGTACGAAGCCGTCGCCGATGAACAGGCTGACCTGCTCGATGGTCAGCCGGGTCTCCGGCTGGCCGTAGCCGCTGGCTGCCGGCACCACCGGCAAGGCGAGGGTAATGAAGATGAGGTTGCGATAAGGGTCGAGTTTGGGCCGCTGGCCGTGGTTGTGAACGTCTTCCAGGGCGAGCGGGTGCAGATGAAAGCGCTCGCCCAGGCGGGCGAGATCCGCGGGCGGCACGTCGCCCTCGAAATGCAGCCAGTGCAGCGCGCTGCCCTCGACCAGGGCGCCCAGCGCTTCGTCCAGGGTGGTGGCCATGCGTTCACGGGTCGGCCGGCCGGCGTCAAGCGACAGGGCATGAACCGTCAGCGTATCGTTGCTGGCCGGGTCGGCATGTTCGACGAGCGCACCGGGGCGCGTACCCGGCTTGGGGTGGCGTATATGGATATGGCGCAGCATGGCGCCAAGCCTTCAATGCCGCCGCGCGCGCGTCAAGTGCCAGAGTTCGCGCACGCCGCCTATGCACGTGCGACCGCATACAGATCAACGCGCTGCGCGCCAGCGCGGCGCAAACAGGCGGCCAGGGCGCGCACGGTATGTCCGGTGGTGACCACGTCGTCGACGATGGCGACATGCGCACCGTGCAAGCCACGACGGCATACGAAGGCGTTGCGCACGTTGGCACGGCGCGCGCTGGCCGCCAGCGTGCTCTGACGCTCGGTGGCCAGGCGTCGCTCGATACCGCGTGCCGCGATCGGCACGGCCAGTGGCTCGGCCAGACGGCGGGCGATTCGTTCGGCCTGATTGAAGCCGCGTTTGCGCAGGTTCTTTGCGTGCAGGGGAACGGGCACGAGGTAGTCGGGACGGCACATGTCGGCTGCCCCGATACGCTCGGCCAGCAGATCGCCCAAAAGCCGCGCATGCGGCATACGCGCACTGAATTTAAGCCGGGTGACCAGCCAGTCCGCCGGGGGGCGATAGTGCAGCGACGCGATGGCACGTTCGGCCAGCGGACGCTTTCGACAATCCGGGCATATCCGATCAGCGGTCAGCTCCGATAGCGCCAGCGCACAATGCCGGCAGGCCGAGCCAAGCCAGGGCAGTTCGGCCTTGCACTCCACACAGATATCCTGTTCCAGCGATGCCGGGGCATGGCACAGCACGCAGGCCGGCCCGAGCAGAAGTGACTGTATATTTTGTGACCATCTGTAAAGGAAAGGCATTTTTCCTGCTTGACAGTGGCTGGCGCTTGGCCAACCCTTTTACGCTCTTGAATCCTGAGTCGATACTGCCATGCCCGAATCTGCGGATACCGCCGTTCTTCGCCACGACTGGCGCGCCGACGAGGTACAGGCCTTGTTCGCGCTGCCGTTCGCGGACCTGATCTATCGTGCCCAGAGCGCGCATCGCGCGCATTTCGACGCCAATGAGGTGCAGTTGTCGACGCTGATGTCGATCAAGACCGGGGCCTGTCCGGAAGACTGTGCCTACTGCCCGCAGAGCGTGCGTTTTGACACCGGACTGGAGCGCGAGGCGCTGTTACCGCTGGAGCAGGTCCGAGACGCGGCCCAGCGCGCACGCGCGGCCGGTGCCACGCGGTTCTGCATGGGCGCGGCCTGGCGCAGCCCCAAGGATCGCGACCTGGAAAAGGTCATCGACATGGTGCAGGCGGTCAAGGACGAAGGCCTGGAAACCTGCGTGACGCTGGGCATGCTCAAGGCCCGCCAAGCAGAGAAACTCAAGGCCGCCGGGCTCGACTACTACAACCACAATCTCGATACCTCGCCCGAGTACTATCAGGACATCATCACCACGCGGACCTACGAGGATCGGCTGGATACGCTCGGGCACGTGCGCGACGCGGGAATCAAGGTCTGCTGCGGCGGCATCGTGGGCATGGGCGAGACACCGCTGGATCGCGCCGAGCTGCTGTGCCAGCTGGCGAACCTGCCGGAACACCCCCAGAGCGTGCCGATCAACAATCTGGTACAGGTTGAAGGCACGCCGCTGCACGGCGTGGATCCCATCGACGAGCTCGACTTCGTGCGCACGATCGCCGTGGCCAAGATCATGATGCCGGCTTCCTATGTGCGGCTGTCCGCCGGGCGTGAGCAGATGTCGGAGGCCACCCAAACGCTGTGCTTTCTGGCCGGCGCGAACTCGATCTTCTACGGCGATCAGCTGTTGACCACGTCGAATCCGGCCCACTTGAAGGATCTCGCGCTGCTCGAAAAGCTTGGCATGAAGCCGGAGGCTTCGCCCAAATACAGCGATATCGAGGCCGGGCAGGCGCCCAGCGCTGAAGCCGCACCGCAGGGCTGCCGAGCGGCGGCAACGGCCGGCGCATCGTGACGCAGACGCTGGCAGCGCATTGTCGCGAACGGCTGGCCGCGGTCAGGGCGGCCGAGCGCTTTCGCCGTCGGCGCGTGATCGAGGGCGCGCATGCGCCGCAAGTGGTCGCAGACGGCCAGCGCTGCGTTAATTTCTGCAGCAACGACTATCTGGGGCTGGCCGCAGAGCCGGCATTGGCGCAGCGAATGGCCCGTGCCGGCGAACGCCTGGGCACCGGCAGCGCCGCCTCCCAGTTGGTGACCGGCCACAACGTCGAGCACGCAGCGCTGGAAGCCGAACTGGCCGATTGGGTCGGGCGCGAACGCGCGCTCGTATTCTCGACCGGCTACGCGGCGAATGTGGGCGTGGTCAGTGCGCTGATGACAGGCGGCGACCATATCGTCGCCGATGCGCTCAATCATGCCTCGTTGATCGACGGCGCCCGGCTATCGGGCGCCTCCAAGCATGTCTATCGCCACGCCGATGCCGTGGACGCAGCCGACAAGCTCGCCGCCTGCGATAGCGGCAATCGTATGCTGCTCACCGACAGCGTGTTTTCAATGGACGGCGACACCGCGCCGCTGTGTGCGCTGGCCGAACTTGCCGCGGTGCGCGGCGCCTGGCTGACGGTCGACGATGCCCACGGCCTGGGTGTTTTCGGTGCCCAGGGCGCCGGGCGGGTTGCCGAGGCCGGGCTGGGCAGCGATCGCGTGCCGCTGCTGCTGGCAACCCTGGGAAAGTCGGTGGGCGCGGCCGGCGCCTTCGTGGCCGGGGACGATGACGTGATTGAAGCGATTCTGCAAAGCGCGCGTTCGCTGATCTTTTCGACCGCGCCGCCGCCGGCGCTCGCCGCTGCCGCACGCGAAGGCGTGGCGCTGGCGCGGGCGGGCGACGCGCGGCGTAGACATCTCATGGCTTTGATCGAGCGCTTTCGGCGCGGCGCGCTTGAGCTTGGGCTGCCGGTCGAACCGTCGGACAGCCCCATTCAGCCGCTGATGCTGGGTGACGAAGCCCAGGCCCTGGCGGTCAGCGATGCACTGCTGGCGCGGGGTTTTCTGGTCGGTGCGATTCGTCCACCGACCGTGGCGCCCGGCACGTCGCGGCTGCGTATCACCCTGACTGCGGGCCACGACGAAGCACAGGTCGATGCCTTGCTGGCCGCGCTCGCGGCGGTGCGGCCCGCAGCCGATAGCCGGCGCAGCGCATGAGCCTGCATGTACAAAGCGTGGGTACGCAGGGCCCCGATATCGTCTTTCTGCACGGCTGGGGGCTGTCGTCGCGTATCTGGGAATCGCTGGCAGGGCGGCTCAAGAGCCGTTTTCGTTGTCATCTGGTGGATTTGCCCGGTCACGGCGAAAGCGCGGTGGGCCCGGCCGGGCTCAACAACTGGGTTGACGCCGTAATGGAACAGATCGACCGGCCTGCGGTTTTCGTGGGCTGGTCGCTGGGCGGCCTCGTCGCCATGGGGGCCGCGCGTCGCCACCCCGAACGCGTCCAGGGGCTGGTACTGGTGGCCACCCTGGCACGCTTCATTCGTGAGCCGGGCAACGACTACGGCATGAAGCAAAGTGCCATCGAAGCCACCCGCCGCGGGCTCAGCGAGGATTTTTCGACCACGTTGAGCGAGTTCTTGATGCAGCAGGTGCTCGGCGAGCCGGGGGCGGCACGCGCGGTGCGCAGCCTGCGCAACGATCTCATGGACCAGCCGCCGGCACAGGCCGCACTCGAGCGCGGCCTGGATATTCTCTTCGAGGCCGATTTCCGTGATGCGCTGGCCGCTATCGATGCGCCCGCGCTGGTGATCGCCGGCGCGCGTGATCGCATGGCCCACCCCGACGGCATGGCTGCCATGGCCGATGCCATGCCGAATGCACGGTTCTGGCGGGTGCAGCGCGCCGCGCATGCGCCGTTCATCTCGCACGAAAAACCGTTTGCCGAGCGGCTGTCTGCGTTTGTCGATGCCTGCATTGACGGCGAGAAGGCCGAATGACGGCACAAACGTTGTTCGTGACCGGCACCGACACCGGTATCGGCAAGACGCGTGTCGCGGTCGCCCTGCTGCACGGGCTGCGGGCCGCGGGTTTTTCTGCGGTGGGCTACAAGCCGGTGGCCAGCGGCTGTGAAGCCACGGCCGCGGGATTGCGCAACGAGGACGCGTTGGCGCTACAGGCCGCGAGCACGCCGGGCTGGGGCTACGACGCCATCAATCCGATCGCGCTCGCCGAGCCCATTGCTCCACATATCGCCGCGGCCGATGCCGGGGTGATGATCGATAGCGACGTACTGGACGACGGCCACGCGCGTCTGGCGGCGGCCAGCGACTGGGTGGTGGTCGAAGGCGCGGGCGGCTGGCACGTGCCGCTGGGCGCGCATACCGATTTCGCCGAATGGGTGAGCGGCCACCGCTGGCCGACGCTTCTGGTGGTCGGCATGCGCCTGGGGTGCGTCAATCATGCCGTGCTCAGCGCCCGTGCGATCGGCGCCGCTACGCCGCTGGTGGGCTGGGTCGCGAATACGTTGCCGCCGATTCAGCCTCGCCTCGAAGAAAACATCGCCTGCCTGGAACAGGCGATCACCGCGCCGCTTTGCGCGCGCGTGGCCTGCGATCCGCGCGCTGATCTGGCGCTGAATCCCTTGCCGTGGCTCGTGCGTATGAGAGAGCGTGAATAAAGGCTGAATCGTTTGCCAGCACAATAGCGCTTCGCATAAACTCTCGGCCGGAGGACACGGCGGGATGTCGAGTCGATACGAAACCAACGAACCCATGCGCCGGTTGGTCATCGCCCCGAACGGGTCGCTGTCGGTCGCGCAGGCTCAATGGTTTTTTATCGGCATGTGTAGCGTGTCATTCGGTATCGCGGCCTTCATGACAGTGTTCGGTTTATGGCTGATATGGCCGTTCGCCGGGCTGGAGATGGCCGCGCTTGGGGCGGGTCTTTACCTGAGTTTGCGCGACAATGGTTACCGCGAGGTCATATCGGTATTCGAGGATCGTATCGAGGTCGAAGCTGGCCTGAACGAACCCGAGCGGCGCTGGGAGTTCCCGCGCCTGCTGACCCAAGTCCGGCTGAGTCCGGGCGTGTATCGGAACAGTCCGTCACGCTTGCTGTTAACCCGTCATGGCCACGGCTGTGAGCTGGGTCGCTGCCTGAGCGAGGAAGAACGGGAGAAGGTTGCCCAGAGGCTCAAGTCGTGGGTGACCGCGCCGCAGCTGTCGTCATCGCGCGACGACCGCCGGCAACGTGTTTTATAGAGAGCGATTATGAATAAAATCAGCATTCTGTCTCGATCGGGCCTGGTCGCGCTGGGGGCGTTGGCCATGTCGCCGGCGCATGCGGCGTGGACGCTCAACATGAACGAGGGCGTGACCGACCTGACGAGCAAGGTCTTTGGCCTGCACATGCTGATTTTCTGGATCTGCGTGGTCATCGGCATCGGCGTATTCGGCGTGATGCTCTATTCGGTGATCGTGCATCGCAAGTCGCGCGGCTTCGAGGCATCGCATTTCCATGAGTCGACGGTGGTGGAAATCGCCTGGACCGTCGTGCCGTTCATCATTCTCATCGCGGTGGCGATCCCGGCCGCCGGAACGCTGCTTCAGATCGAGGATTCCAGCAATCCCGACATGACGATTCGTGTGACCGGCCATCAGTGGCTGTGGGAATACGATTACGTCGATGCCGACGTGCATTTCTTCAGCCGTCTCGACCGTGATAGCGACAACGCGCGTCGTCTCAACTCCGGTATCGATCCGAACACGGTCGAGAACTACCTTCGCAACGTCGACAACCCGATGGTGGTGCCGGTCGATACCAAGGTGCGCCTGCTGCTGACCGCCAGCGACGTCATCCACTCCTGGTGGGTGCCGGAGCTCGGTGGCAAGAAGGACGCCATCCCCGGCTATATCAACGATATGTGGTTCCAGGCCAACAAGCCGGGCGTCTACCGCGGTCAGTGCGCCGAGCTGTGTGGCCGCGGCCATGCCTTCATGCCGATCGTGGTGAAGGTGGTATCGCAGAGCGACTACGATGCCTGGGTACGTGAACAGGGCGGTAACCCGAATTCCGATTCCGAGCTTGCCACCGGTCAGCCGAGCACGAACGAAGCCAACGCCGAGGCGCAGACTTCGGCCGACGAAAGTGCGACCGCCGGCAATGCGACCGAAGCGCGGACCGAGGACGGCAGCACCAACGATCCGCAGGCCGCCGAAGAGAGCATCGTCGGCACCGGCGAATCGGATAACGAAGGTGCCGACGACGCCGAAGCACGCGAGGCCGAAGCGTCCGACGACCGTGGTTCGCCGAAGGTGCCGGATCCGGATCAGGAGGACCAGTCGTCGGCGAGCGATAGCGAACAGCAGGATGGCTCGGCCGCCGCGGGCGACGAAATGTCGCGCGATGCGCTCATGAGCCAGGGCAAGGAAGTCTACGGCAACCTGTGTGCCGCCTGTCATCAGCCGGACGGCAGCGGCATGCCCGCGGCCGGTTTCCCGGCGATGAAGGGCAGTGCGGTCGCGACCGGCGATGTCGACACGCACATTAGTCAGATTCTCAATGGCAAGGGCGCGATGCCGCCGTACAAGGGCACGCTCGACGACAAGCAGATAGCAGCGGTTGTGACGTATGAGCGCAACGCATTTGGTAACGATACCGGCGACGTGGTGCAGCCTTCCCAGGTTGCGGCGCAGCGATAAGTAGACCGCCCGCACGGCGGTTCAGGAGTTTGCGATGAGCACTGTCAATCCGACTGATACCCACCACGATCATCACGATCACCACCACGGTCCGGTTACCCTGGCCGACGGCGTGTGGCCCTGGATGAAGCGCTGGATCGGTACGACCAACCACAAGGATCTGGGTACGCTGTACCTGATCTTTTCGTTCACGATGCTGTTTATCGGCGGCCTGATGTCGCTGGTGATTCGTGCCGAGTTGTTCGCGCCGGGCATTCAGTTCGTCGATCCCGGTTTCTACAACGAGATGATCACCCTGCACGCGCTGGTGATGATCTTCGGCGGCGTCATGCCTGCCTTCGTGGGCCTGGCCAACTGGATGGTGCCGATGATGATCGGCTGCTCCGATCTGGCGCTGCCGCGCGTGAACAACTGGGGTTTCTGGATCCTGCCGTTCGCCTTCACCATGCTGCTGGGTACGCTGTTCGTCTCCGGCGGGGCGCCGGCGTCGGGCTGGACCATGTACCCACCGCTGGTCATGCAGACCGGTAACGCGCTGCCGCTGATGGTGTTCGCCATCCATCTGGCCGGTATTTCGTCGATCACCGGTGCCATCAATATCGTGGTCACCATCCTGAACATGCGCGCGCCGGACATGCCGCTGCTCAAGATGCCGCTGTTCGTATGGACCTGGCTGATCACCGCCTATCTGCTGATCGCGGTCATGCCGGTGCTGGCGGGGGCGGTCACCATGATCCTGACCGATCACTTCTTCGGCACCACCTTCTTCGACGCCGCCGGCGGCGGCGACCCGGTGCTGTTCCAGCATATCTTCTGGTTCTTCGGGCACCCAGAGGTCTACATCATGATTCTGCCGGCCTTCGGCATTGTCTCCACGATCATCCCGGCCTTCGCGCGCAAGCCGCTGTTCGGGCATGACTCGATGGTGTATGCCGTGGCCTCGATCGCGTTCCTGTCGTTCATCGTCTGGGCGCACCACATGTTCACGGTGGGCATGCCGGTCTCGGCCGAACTGTTCTTCATGTTCGCGACCATGCTCATCGCCGTGCCCACGGGCGTGAAGGTGTTCAACTGGGTCGCCACCATGTGGCGCGGCTCGATGACCTTCGAAACGCCGATGCTGTTTGCCCTCGGCTTCGTGGTGCTGTTCACCATCGGCGGCTTTTCCGGGCTGATGCTCGCGCTCACGCCGGTGGACTTCCAGTATCACGATTCCTACTTCGTGGTGGCCCATTTCCACTACGTGCTGGTGCCGGGTGCGATCTTCTCCATCATCGCCGCGATCTACTACTGGATTCCGAAGTGGACCGGCGTGATGTACAACGAAAAGCTCGGCCAGTTCCACTTCTGGTGGAGCGCGATCTGGATCAACGTCCTGTTCTTCCCGCAGCACTTCCTGGGTCTGGCCGGCATGCCGCGCCGTATCCCGGACTACGCCACCCAGTTCACCGACTTCAACGTCATTTCGTCGATCGGCGCGCTGATGTTCTTTCTCGGGCAGTTCGTGTTCATCTACAACATGATCATGTGTATGCGTGGTTCGGGTAAGAAAGCCACGGGTCGCGTCTGGGAAGGCGCCCGCGGGCTCGAGTGGACGGTGCCCTCGCCGGCGCCGTACCACACCTTCGAGCAGCCGCCGAAGATCGACCCGCGCGAGCTGGCGTAAGCGGGCGGGCTGCTCGTCATGTCGCCCAAACGCAAGAACGCGCTGCTCGCGATCGCCCTGGCGGGCATCGCGGTCGGCGTGTACGTCGCCTTCTTCTTCGAGATGGCGGCACGCTAGCCGAAAGTAGTCAGGGGAGAGGGGCGCGCTGCGGCGTGCCCTGCAACGGCCGAGCCCTTCAACCGGGCGTAAGGCAGCAAGAATAGAAGCAAGGATCGATCGTTATGGCCACGCATACCAGCGAACACCACAAGTATTACGTACCGGAACCGTCGCCGTGGCCGTTCATGCTCACGGTTGCGCTGTTCCTCATGCTGGGCGCGGCCGGCTTCTGGCTGAACGGCCATACCGGGGTGGCGCCATACCTGGCCGCCATTGGCCTGGCGATGGTGCTGGTCATGGTGTTCATCTGGTTTCGGGACGTCGTGCATGAAAACCGCACGGGCGCCTACGGGGTCCAGGAAGATCGTACCTACCGCTACGCGATGATGTGGTTCATCTTCTCCGAGGTGATGTTCTTCGCGGCATTCTTCGGGGCCCTGTTCTATACCCGCATGATCGCGCTGCCGTGGCTGAACGGCGAGGGCGAGAAGTTCTTCACCAACGTCTATCTGTGGCCCCAGTTCGAGGGCGCATGGCCGACCAACGGCCCGGGCAATATTGGCGGCGAGTTCGAAACCGTCAACGCCTGGCACCTGCCGCTGATCAATACGCTGCTGCTGCTGACCTCGTCGGTGACCATCACCTGGGCCCACTGGGGCCTGAAAGAGGACAACCGCTGGAAGCTTTGCCTGGGCCTGGCTGCCACGGCCGCGCTAGGCGCCTTCTTTCTGTACTGGCAGGCGGTCGAGTATATCGAGGCGTACGAGCATCTCGGTCTGACCCTGGGTTCGGGCATCTACGGCTCGACCTTCTTCCTGCTGACCGGCTTTCACGGCATGCATGTGACGCTGGGCACGATCATGCTCATCGTTATTCTTCTGCGCTGTCTGAAGGGCCACTTCAGTTCCCATGACCACTTCGGCTTCGAGGCCGTCGCCTGGTATTGGCATTTTGTCGACGTGGTCTGGCTCGGCCTGTTTATCTTCGTCTATATCCTTTGAACGGATAGGGCGAACCTCGCCGAAGCAATCGCAGCCTGATCCGGGCGGCCCGACGCGGGCCGCCCGTTGTCGTTGCGATGCAAGGTCGGCTACTGGCCGAGATTGTGCGGCTGTACGATACCGGTTAAATAACCGAGCACCAGCAGGCCGATCAGCGCCAGCGACAGGCCGATTCGCCACGTCAGGGCCTTGACCGTGCGTCTGGTATCGCCGCTGTCGCGTACGAGAAACACCAGTCCCGACCCCAGGGCCGCGATGATGGCGAACAGGAACACGACGATGAATATCTTGACCATATGCGCTTAGGGCGCTATCGGTTCGCGCCCCCTTTGTGGGGTTGGGTGATCGTACTGTTAGGCATGGCCGCGTTGTCCAGCCTCGGCATTTGGCAGATACAGCGCGGCGAGAGCAAGCAGGCGATGCTAGCGCAGCGCCAGGCTGCCGGCAAAAGCCCGGCACGGGACTTTCTTGAGGTCGAGCGTGGCCTGGACGGCGCGACGCCAGCCTATGGGCTTCGTTACACGCTGACCGGGCGTTTGGATGCGCACCGGCAGGTGCTGTTCGATAATCAGGTGCGCAACGAGCGAATCGGCTATCACGTGTGGACACCGCTGGTACTGGCCAACGGTCGACGGGTGATGGTCGACCGCGGCTGGGTGCCGCTCGGCCCCGGCGGGCGCGCCGAGCCCCCGGATCCGGCGGCGCCTGCCGGTGAAGTCACGATGAAGGGTGTCTGGCGCGATCTGCCGCGGCCGGGCATGCGCTTGGGCGGCGACGCGGCGTGTCGGCTCGAGGGTTGGCCCCGGGTGCTCAACTATCCCGACATCGAGCAGCTGCGCTGCCAGTACGAAGGCGATGTTGCCAACGGGCTGTTGCTGCTCGACGAGGCGGATCCGCGCGGATTTGCCCGCAACTGGCAGAACCAGTTCGAGCAGATGCCGCCCGTGCGTCATTTTGGCTATGCGCTGCAGTGGTTCGCCATGGCGTGCGCGGTGGCGGTGATTTTCGTGGTTCTGAATTTAAGGCGTATCCGATGACGACAAAGACACGCGCGCGTCTCAAGCTGCTTGGCGTGATGATGGTTTTCGTGGGCCCGCTGGCGTTGGCCTATGTGCTCTATTACGGCCTGTCGTATGGCGCGGCGGGCACCAACGGCGGTACGTTGATCGACCCGGCCAAGCGCGTGCCCAACATCACGCTTACGGATGCGGCCGGCGAAACCGTGCCCAGCGGTGCCCTGTTCGAGCAGAAATGGACGATCCTGCAGGTCGCCCCCGGTGGCTGCGACGATGCATGCGTCGAGTCGTTGAAGGAAACGCGCCAGATCCGCGCGCTGCTGCACCGCCGCGCCACGCGGGTGCAGCGGATACTGCTTACCGATTCACAGACCCTGCCGGCCATGCCGGAACAGCCCGACCTGAGTCTCTATCGCGGGCCGCTGGATGACTTTCGTGCGATGTTCGAAAGCCAGGATGCAGCCACGCCGGGCACGGTCTACCTGGTCGATCCGCTGGGCAACTGGATGCTTTACTATCCGCCCGGCGGCGATGGCTCGGCGCTGTTCAAGGACGTCAAGCACCTGCTCAAGCTCTCCCATATCGGTTAGACCGGGACACTGTCATGACGCGTTTTCGTCTCACTTTGATTACGATCTGCCTGACCTTCGTCGTGGTGACGCTTGGCGCTTTCGTGCGGCTGTCCGACGCCGGGCTCGGTTGTCCGGACTGGCCGGGCTGCTACGGGCATCTCGACGTGCCGACCGCCGAGGCCGACGTCGCCCGGGCCAATGAACGCTTTGCTCATCGCCCCGTGGAGGCGCCCAAGGCCTGGAAGGAGATGATTCACCGCTATGCGGCCGGCACCCTCGGTCTGCTGATTCTGGCGATGGCGCTGCTCACCCTCAAACGCACGAGCAACCCGCACCAGCAACGAAGACTGCCCTGGGTGATTCTCGCGCTTGTGGTATTTCAGGCGCTGCTGGGCATGTGGACCGTGACTCTGTTGCTCAAGCCGTTGATTGTGACCGCTCACTTGCTTGGGGGGATGGCGACGTTCGCTCTGCTGGGCTGGTGCCTGTTTCGCGAGGGCGCCTTGTTCGAAGGCTATGGCCTGGCCATGCGGCGCGGTCTGCGTGTCGCGGCCGGCGCCGCGCTGGCTTTGCTGATAGGCCAGATATTCCTCGGCGCCTGGACTTCCACGAACTACGCCGCCATGGCCTGTCCGGACTTCCCGACCTGCCAGACCTACTGGTGGCCGCCGACCGACTGGTCTACCGCCTTCACCCTCTGGCACGGCCTCGGGATCAACTACGAATACGGCATCCTCGACAGCGTGCCGCGTGCAACCATTCACTGGGCGCATCGGCTGGGCGCAGTCGCCATCACCGTGGTCATGCTGGGCCTCGCCGGCCTGCTCTGGCAGCAGGGCAGGGTCGACCGGCGCTGGCGCGGTATGGCCGCGACCCTGATCGCGGCGCTGGCGCTGCAGGTGTCGATCGGTATTTCAGTGGTGGTGTTCCACCTGCCGCTGCCGGTGGCCGTGGCCCACAACGGAGGCGCTGCCCTGTTATTATTGACGCTCGTTGCCATCAACCACGCAGTCTGGAAAGCGCGCGCTCATGTCTAGCTCCTCCGGCTCAACAACGCTCGATCGTTCGACGCTGTCCCAGCGGCTGTCGGACTACTACGAGCTGTGCAAGCCGCGCGTGGTGTTGCTGATCGTGTTTACGGCGATGGTGGGCATGTTCCTGGCCACGCCCGGCATGGTGCCGATCGATGCGCTGCTGTTCGGTACGCTCGGCATCGGACTGATGGCCGCCTCGGCGGCTGCGGTCAATCAGATGCTCGATCGCAAAGCCGACCAGCGCATGGCGCGAACGCGCAAGCGCCCCCTGGTTACCGGCCATCTGGACATGGCCCAGTCGGCGCGCTTCGCCGCTGCGATCGGCCTTCTGGGCATGGCGATTCTGCTCTGGCTGGTCAACCCCTTAACGGCTTGGCTTACGCTGGTCACGCTGGTCGGCTACGCGGGCGTCTATACGGTCTATCTCAAGCGTGCCACTCCCCAGAACATCGTGATCGGCGGGGCTGCGGGTGCGGCGCCGCCGCTGCTGGGCTGGGTCGCGGTGACCGGCAGCGTCGACGCGCATGCCCTCATCCTGTTTCTGATCATCTTCATCTGGACGCCGCCGCACTTCTGGGCGCTGGCGATCGAGCGCCACCGCGAATATGCCGAAGTGGATATTCCGATGTTGCCCGTCACCCATGGTCTTGAGTACACCCGTACGCAGGTGCTGCTCTACACCGTGCTGCTGTTCATCGTGTCGCTGCTGCCCTTCGTGACCGGCATGAGCGGTCCGCTGTATCTGCTGTGCGCGATCGGGCTATCGGGCTGGTTTCTGGTCTATGCAATTCGGCTCAAGTACGCGCCGAAGCCGGGGCTGGCGATGCGTACCTTCGCCTACTCCATTCTCTATCTCATGGCGCTGTTCAGCGCGCTGCTCGTCGACCACTACGTGCCGGTAATCTTCGGCGTCTGATCAGGCCCGTTCCGGCCCGCCGATGGCGCGGTCGAATTCGCGCAGCCGATCCACCACCGCCTGCTTGCCCGGTTGTTCGGCAAGCGCTTCTTCTGCCAATGGCGCGATTGCGCTCACGCCGGGTAGCTGGCCGTTGTGTTCGATGATTTCGCGCATGCGCGGAATGAATACGAACTGCAGCCATTCGCTGAACGCGAGCGTATCGGCACAAAACGGCGTACGGCTGGCCATTGCGGCCGGCGAGGGCGCGTTCGCATGCCAGAGATCGGCGGCGCGCATGCTCTGTTCGATCGCGAGCATCAGGTCGGCCAACTGGTGTAATTGCTGCATATCGTTTTCTGGCATAAGGGCAGGCAAGATCGGGCAGGACCCGGCTCAGAAAGGCCACCACCAGTGGCCGGGATTTTCCAGATCGGCGCGACAGCCGCGCAGCTGGCCGGCATAGCGATCGGCGCGGGCGTTGACCCGGCCGGCGGTACGCTCGAGCCACGGTTTGCGGCGATAGCTGCCGCGTTTAAAACCGGTCTGGCCTTCGTGATACGCCAGGTACTGGCTATACGCATCCCATTTGGAAATGCCGAGCATGGCGTTGCTCTTGGCCACGTACCAGCCTACGAAGTCGGTCGCATCGCCGAAATCGTCGCGACTGGCCCAGCCGTTGCCGGTGTCGGTCTTGTACCAGTCCCAGGTGCTGTCGAGCGCCTGGGTGTAGCCGTAGGCCGAGGTGATATGCGTCCAGGGAATGAACCACAGCAGCCGCCGGCGCGGCGGGCGTGCATCGCCGACAAAGGCCGATTCCTGATAGATGATCGCCATCTGGACATGAATCGGCGCGCCCCAGCGATCGAAGGCGGAGTCCGCCGCATCGAACCAGCCGTTCTTCTCGTAGAAGATATCGCAGACGTTGCCGGGCGAGCGCGGCGGCGCGGTGACACAGCCGCTGAGTACGACGGCCACGCAGATCAGGACAAGACGGTGCATGCGCGAAGCGTAGCAGAGCCGTGGGGCACAGGTCGCCCGTGGCGCAGCGCGGCACAGCCCGGGAACGCGCCCGCGCGCCGGCAGCCGTCGCGTTGAGCACGCGCTGCGGTGGGCCGGGCCTGCATCTACCGGCCGTGCGCTCGCGTGTCAGCCTGGGCACGCCCCCTGCGTGCCCACACTAAGACCGAGAGGGCCGCGACGGGTATAATGCGGCGCCCTGCGAGCAGCGAGCACGACTGCGGCAGGTATGCCTATGTTGAAAAGTTATAAGAAAATAAAAATTCAGACGTTTTAAGATAGATCGCAGCCGGCTACCCTGCGCGGCTCAGGCCGGCGGTCTGAAGAACCCACCTTTTGCGGATTGTTGATGAAGGTCACCCCCATTCAAGAACACACCAGCCCGCTCGATGCCCAGCAGGCCCAGCAACTGTCGGCGTTGATCGAGACGCTTACGCCGATGCAGGTGACCTGGATCAGCGGTTATCTGGCCGGCATTAACGCCACCGCCGTCGCCGGCGAGGTGGCAGCGCCGGCGCAGGCCGCCGCGCCCGCAGCCCAGGGCGATGCCAGCGAGCCGCTGACCATTCTCTATGGTTCGCAGACCGGTAACGCCGAAGACATCGCCGAGACCCTGCGCGAGCGCGCCGAGGCGGCGGGGCTGAATGCCACCGCCTACGACATGCTCGACTACAAGCCGAAGGATCTCAAGAAAGAGAAGAACGTCATCGTCTGTGTTTCGACCCATGGCGAAGGCGATCCGCCGGACAACGCCGAGGAGCTGCACGCCTTCATCTATAGCAAGAAGGCGCCGAAGCTCGACGGCCTGAAGTTTTCGGTGCTGGCCTTCGGTGATACCAGCTACGAGCACTTCTGCCAGACCGGCAAGGATTTCGATGCCCAGCTCGAGAAGCTGGGCGGTACGCGCCTGACCGATCGCGTGGATCTGGACGTGGATTTCGACGAGGCCGCCGAAGCCTGGATCGAAAGCACGATCGACAAGTACAAGCAGGAGCTGGGCGGCGGCGAGACGCCGCATCCCACGGTTACGGCCATGCCCGGCGCCATTGCGGCCCCGGATGCCGGCACGACGAGCTATTCGCGCAAGAACCCGTACTCGGCGGAAGTGCTCGAGAACGTCGTCCTCAACGGCCGTGGGTCAGACAAGGAAGTCCATCATATCGAGATGGACACCGAAGACTCCGGCCTCGTCTGGGAGCCGGGCGATTCGCTGGGCATCATTCCCGAGAACGACCCGGCCGTGGTGGAGGAACTGATCGCCGCGCTGAATCTGTCGCCGGAGGAAAAGGTCACCGGGATCGATGGCGAAGTCACGCTTCAGCACGCGCTTACGCATCAGTACGAAATCACCACGCTTACCCGCCCGCTGATCGAGAAGTATGCCGTCCAGGCCCAGAATGAATCGCTGGACGCACTGCTCGCCGAGGATCAGCGCGAAGCGCTGGCGGAGTACATGCACGGGCGATTCCTGATCGATCTGGTCGAGGACTACCCGATTGCGGCCATGACCGGCCAGGATTTCGTACGCCTGCTGCGCAAACTGCCGCCCCGGCTGTATTCGATCGCCTCCAGCCATGCCGCCAACCCCGATGAGATCCATCTCACCGTGGCGGCGGTGCGCTACGAAACCTTCGGACGGGCCCGCAGCGGCGTGGCGTCGATCCAGCTGGCCGATCGCAGCGAAGACGTGAAGCTGCCGATCTATATCGATCACAACAAGAACTTCAAGCTGCCGGACAACGACGATGCGCCGATCATCATGATCGGCCCGGGTACCGGCGTGGCACCGTTTCGCGCCTTTCTTGAAGAGCGTGAGGAGCGCGAGGCCGGCGGCGACAACTGGCTGTTCTTCGGCGCCCAGCATTTTCTGACCGACTTCTACTATCAGACCGACTGGCTGCGCTGGCGCAAGGAAGGCCTGCTTACGCGCATGGACGTGGCGTTTTCTCGCGACCAGGAAGAAAAGATCTACGTACAGGACAAGATCCGGGCCGCCGGCAAGGAGGTCTTCGAGTGGATCGAGCGCGGCGCGACCGTGTATGTCTGCGGCGATGCCAATGCCATGGCCCACGACGTGCATGAAGCGCTGCTCGAGCTGATCGGCGAGAACGCCGGTCTCGACGCCGACGGCGCCGCCGACTATCTCAAGAACCTGCAGAAAGAAAAACGCTACCAGCGCGACGTCTATTAAGCAGCGCCCGCGCGTTACGCGCTCTGCTTTACCGACACCACCGATTCCGAGTGCCATCATGAGCGATAAAGAACTGTCCGCCGTCGAACACATCAAGATCGCCAGCAACTACCTGCGGGGCACCATCGCGCAAGGGCTGGCCGATGAACTCACGGGTTCGATCGCCGAAGACGATACCCAGCTGACCAAGTTCCATGGCTTCTACCAGCAGGACGATCGCGACCTGCGCTCCGAGCGCAAGGCCTCCAAGCTGGAGCCGCATTACCAGTTCATGCTGCGTCTGCGTCTACCGGCGGGCGTGGTCACGGGTCAGCAGTGGCTCAAGATTGACGAACTGGCCCATCGCTACGCCAATGGCACGCTGCGCCTGACCACCCGTCAGACGTTTCAGTACCACGGCGTGCTCAAGAAGCACCTGCGGCCGTTGCTCCAGGGCGCCTACGAGGTAGGCGTGGATGCCCGCGGTGCCTGTGGCGACGTCAATCGCAACGTCATGGCCTCGGCCAACCCCGATCTGTCCGCGTTGCATCGCGAAGTGCACGACTGGTCGGTGAAGATTTCCGAACATCTGGCTTGGAAATCCCGTGCCTATGAAGAAATCTTCCTGCAGCAGCCGCCGCAGGGCGAGGACCACGAGCCGATCTACGGCACGACCTATCTGCCGCGCAAGTTCAAGATCGCCATTGCGATTCCGCCGGAAAACGATGTCGACGTCTTTGCCAACGATATCGGCCTGATCGCCATCGTCGATAACGACAAGCTGGTCGGCTTCAATATCGCCATCGGCGGCGGCATGGGCTCGACCCACGGAGACGAGGCGACCTATCCGCGCCTGGGTTCGGTGATCGGTTTCGCCACGCCGGAAGACACGCTCGAGGTGGTCGAGGAACTGGTCAAGATCCAGCGCGACCACGGCGATCGCGTCAACCGCAAGCATGCCCGGTTCAAGTACACCATCGACGACCACGGCCTGGGCTGGATCCACGAGCAGCTCGACGAACGCGCGGGCATCAAGCTCAAGCCGGCACGCGAGTACAAGTTCGAGCGCAACGGCGATCCGCTTGGCTGGGCCGAGGGCGATAACGGCAACTGGCACCTCACCCTGTTCATCGAAAATGGCCGTATCGCCGATTTCGACGACAACGGCACTGCCCACTACGGTCAGTATCAGGGCCCGCCCGGCTACAAGCTCATGACCGCGCTGCGCGAACTGGCCAAGATTCATACCGGCGAATTCCGGCTGACGGGCAATCACAACGTGATTGTTGCCAACGTCAAGCCCGAGGACAAGGCCGCGGTCGAGGAACTGGTGGCCCACTACGGCCTCGACGACGGCCAGAAATATTCGACGCTGCGTCATTCCGCGATGGCCTGTGTGGCGTTTCCGACCTGTGCGCTGGCGATGGCCGAGTCCGAACGCTATCTGCCCACACTGGTGACCAAGATCGAGAAGATCGTCACCGATGCCGGCATCAAGGATCAGCCGATCGTCATCCGCATGACCGGCTGCCCGAACGGCTGTGCGCGCCCCTTCCTTGGCGAGATCGGTTTCGTGGGCAAGGCACCGGGCAAATACAATCTGTATCTCGGCGCCGGTCATGATGGCGCGCGCCTGAACAAGCTCTACCGCGAGAACATCGACGAGCAGGAAATTCTGGCGGAGCTGACTCCGATCATCGAGCAGTACGCCGCCGAGCGCGAGGCCGGCGAACCGTTCGGGGATTTCGTCATTCGGGCCGGTATTATTGCCGAAACCACCGAAGGACGATTCTTCCATGAAAACGTCGGCTCCCCTGAAGCTGCCTAGCACCCATCGTCCGCGCGGCGTGGGCCGATGGCTGGCGCCCGCGCTGTTCCTGCTGCTGTGTGCGCCGCCCGTGCTGGCCCAGAGCGGAACCCCGGCGGCGGGCCATGCGCCCTCCTCGGGCAGCGCGGCCGCGCAACAGGACAAGGACGACGTCATCCGTGAGCTGATCGCGCTCACCGATGCCGAGCAGCTGGAGGCGATCTTCTCGCGCCAGTTCATCGATCGCGTGGCCAACGCCGTGGCGTTGTTTCGCCCGGATATGGACCCGGCCACCATGCGCGTGATCCGCCAGGAAGCCACGGCGGTCATCCGCGAGCGTATCGAGTCCGGCGATGCGCTGTATTCCGTGCTCTACCCGGTGTACGAAAAGCACTTCAATATCTTCGAGCTCAACCAGCTGGTTGAGTTCTATCAGTCGCCCGTGGGCCAGAAACTGGTACGGGTATCGCCCGAGCTGCTCACGGAATCACTCGCGCTCGGCCGCGAATGGGGCCTGTCGCTGGTGCCGGAGATCATGGAACGCGTGCAGTCGCGTCTGTCCGAGTAGCCCTCGGCTCGAACCTGTTCAGAGCAACTGACTGGCTGCAAGTGCGCGCCGTACTGTTTCACGTTCGTCGGTCGACAGCGGCTGTAGTGGCGCCGGCATGACCGGCGCCGCGCGCTCGATCAGGGCGATGGCCTCATGGGCCACCCGATAGCTTGCATAGGCGCGACATGCATCCCAAAACGGTTGCAGCCGGGCATGGCAGGAACGGGCGGTCGCGTAATCGGCCTGTTGGATCGCCTGCATGATTCGACAGAACGCACCGGGGAATACGCCTGCCATGACCGAATACCAGCTGCGGGCACCGGCGACCAGCGGCTCCAGGGCCAGTTCGTCGCCGCTGTAACCGATTTGCAGGTGCTCGCCGAACCGCTTTTGCAGGGCCAGATGACCCGCCTGTGCATCATGCGACGGTGCCGGCTGTTTCAGCGCGGTGATAGACGGGTGTTCGGCCAGCCGTGCGAGCAAGGTCGTGGTGAAGTCGAACCCGGTCGTACTAGGATTGTTATAGATACAGATCGGGCGATCGACGGCATCGGCGACCGCCAGGAAAAGGTGCTCGACCTCCACCCCGCGCAACGGGATATAGGAAACCGGCGCCAGTAGAAGACCGTCTGCGCCGAGCGCGCATGCCTGTTGCGCGTGATGGTGAACGTCGGCCTGGGTCAGGGCGCCGATACCGGCGATGATGGGCAGGCGCCCACCCACATGCGCTACGGCCGTTTCGATGACGTGCTGGCGCTGCCCGGCATTCAGATAGGCGTAGGATCCGGTGCTGCCCAATACGCCAATCGCATCGACACCGGACTGGACGAGTGGCTCGATAATCGCCGCGAGTGCCTCGGTATCCACCCGGCCCGCACGATCCAGCGGCGTGATGGGAAAAGCGATCAGACCTTCGAAAACACCTGCGGTGCGATCGGTATGCCTGCCATTGCGATTCCGCGTGTCCATGCGCGGGCCTCGTTGCATAGGCTCATTGATGCGGGCGTTCAGCCAGGCTGGCTTTCCCAGCGACCGACACCCATGAAGATCAACCGCAGCTGCTTCTCTGCTCGCAGCATCAGGGCATCGTCTTCCGCATTGTCCGGGTCGACGTCGAGAATGCGCTCGGAGAGGGTGATGACCGTATTGACCACGAGGTCCGAGATCACGCGCAGGTCGTCTTGCGAAATATGCGAAAACTCGTCGAAGCGGGCCAGATCGGACGCCAGGGCATGGGTGAGCAGCACGATTTCGTTGTGAATGGCCTCGCGCATGGCCACCGTGCCCGCGAATCGCTCCTTGACCACGAACTGGAACAGCAGCCGATTGTCGCGCACGTAGTGGGCGAACAGTTCCACCGAATAGCGTACCAGCCCTTTCAGCGGCATGGAGGCGAGCGACGCATCCCCGAGAATCTGGCGCAGCGAACGGAAGGTGTCCTCGATCAGGGTCAGACCGAGCGCGTCAAGATCCTCGAAATGCCGATAGAAAGCGGTAGGAACCACGCCGGCTTGGCGTGCGATACGACGCAGGGAAATGGCCGAGAAGTTCGCTTCACTGGAGACGAGCTCGAGGGCTGCGTGCATGAGCGCTTCCCGCGCTTCGCCGCGACGCGGTGCGCCGCGCGCACGTGAATAGGGCACTTTCTCGTCGCGGCTCATGACGGGCGAGGGTCGGGGCATGGATGCATTACGCGCATGGGGAGCGACCTTAGCCGCTTGTGGGCCGCTTGAAAACAGCAGCCAGCGGCGCGTTTGAACAGAATCGCAGAACGGGTTGTGAACAAGTGTTGACTTGGGGTGGCGACCGACCTAAAGTGTACACCTGTTCACATTCATGAGGAAGCGTCGATGAACCCGGTCGTGAAGAAGGTCCTCGGTAGCTCGGTGGTCGGTGCATTGACCAGCCCGCTGTCCGTGGATGACTATCTGGCCCTCATCGACGAGCGGCTGTCGCTCTCCGAGCCCCGGGGTCGGGTGATCCATGCCGTGCGCCAGACGCCGGATAGCGTGACCCTGTACATCGAGCCGAACGACAACTGGCAAGGCCATCGGCCGGGTCAGCACGTGCTGCTCGGCGTGGATCTCGACGGCGTGCGCCACAGCCGCTGTTTTTCCGTGGTCAGCGCGCCGGATCAGAAAACGCTGGAAATTACGGTCAAGCGTAACGGCGACGGTCGGGTGAGCAACTATCTGGTCGACAACGCCGCGCGCGGTCAGCTGGTCTATTTAAGCCCGGCCGAGGGCGACTTCTATCCCGAGCCGGGCACGGCCCAGCCGGCCCTGCTGCTCAGCGCCGGTAGCGGCATTACCCCGGTGATGAGCGTGCTGCGCCACTGGATCGCGAATGACCGGCTGCGCGATGTGGTCTTCGTTCACTACGCCCGTACGCGCACGGACATGATCTATGCGGCTGAACTCGAAGCGCTCGCACAGCGCCAGCACGGGCTGCGGGTCGAAACGGTATTCACCGCCGACGGGGGCGACCGGATTAACGCAGCGTCGCTGCGGCGGCTGGTTCCCGATCTGGCTACGCGCGAAACCTGGCTGTGCGGCCCGGCGGGCTTCATGGACGTAGCCGACCCGCTGGTGGCAGCCGCCAGCGAATGGCCGCTGCATCGCGAACAGTTTGCGGCGACCCGTCGCGAAGCCGCCCACGGCGAAGGTTCGGTGCGTTTTCTCAAGAGCGACATCGCCGCCTCGGGCGAAAGCGGTTCGCTGCTGGAAGTGGCCGAGGGCGCGGGCTTGAATCCGAACTATGGCTGTCGCATGGGCATCTGTCATGCCTGCAAGTGCCGCGTGGCCGAAGGCAGCGTGCGCGATCTGCGCACCAACCGGATTCGCGACGTACGCGACAGCGACATACAGCTTTGTATCCACGCCGCCGCGGGCGACGTGGCGGTCGAACTCTAGATCACGCGTTCGGCCGCGGTTTTTAACTAATTCTCACGATCGACGCCACGGCGTCATGGAGTATCACATGGGTAAGCCCACACACCTGAGCAAGGCCGATATCGAAGCCTTCGGCCGCGAAATCGATGCGGTTCGTGACGAGGTCATGAATGATCTCGGTGAGCGCGATGCCCGCTATATCCGCAATATTCTCAAGACCCAGCGCTATAGCGAAGTCGCCGGTCGGGCGCTGCTGATGGCGGGTTTCCTGCCGCCCGCATGGCTCGGCGGCGTCGGACTGCTGTCGCTGTCCAAGATTCTCGAAAACATGGAGATCGGGCATAACGTGATGCACGGTCAGTGGGACTGGATGAACGATCCGTCCATCGACTCGGCGACCTACGATTGGGACAACACCTGCCCGGCCCATCAGTGGAAGCATTCGCACAACTACATGCACCACACCTTCACCAACATCGTCGATCTGGATCGCGATGTCGGCTACGGCATTCTGCGCATGAGCGAGGACCAGGCCTGGCGGCCCCAGCATCTCGCCCAGCCGTTGACCGCGGCCACGCTGGCCACCTTCTTCCAGTGGGGCGTTGCGCTGCACGATCTGGAAGTCGAGCGCCTGGGCAAGGACAAGACCTTCAAGGAAGCCGCCGTTCAGGCGCGCGAGATCTGGGCCAAGGCCCGCAAGCAGGTGCTCAAGGACTATCTGCTGTTCCCCGCGCTGGCCGGGCCGATGTTCGCGCCGGTGCTGGCAGGCAATGTTACCGCCAACCTGAACCGCAACCTGTGGTCGTTTCTGATCATCTTCTGCGGCCATTTCACCGACGAGGTGGAAATGTTCGACGTGGAAGAAACGCGCGACGAAACCCGCGGCCAGTGGTATCTGCGCCAGCTACTCGGTTCGTCCAACCTGACCGGCAGCGTGCCGTTTCATATCCTGTCGGGCCATCTGAGCTATCAGATCGAACATCATCTGTTCCCTGACATGCCGTCGCACCGCTATCGCGAGGTCGCGCCCAAGATTCAGGAAATCTGCGAGCGCTATGGCCTGAACTACAACACCGGACCGCTCACCAAGCAGTTCGGCGGCGTGGTCAAGCGCATTCTGCGCATGTCGTTGCCGCATCGTCGTAAACGCAATACGCTGGAGCCAACGACATCCACGGATGCGCCGGTTTATGCTGAAGCTGCTTGAAACACTCAAGGACTCGGCCGAGTCGAGCTTCGACTCGGCCGCTTTGCGCGTGGAAAACGTGCATCGCCTGATCGGCGGTTACGTCGGCGCGAGGGCGCGGCGTTTGCGTGGCCAGACAAAGTCCGAAGCGACACCGGCGAAAAGCCCTGACGACGTCAGCATCTACGATGTGATTCGCGGCGTGAACCGGGAAATCGGAGAGTTCGGCACCGATATGTTCGAGATCATCGACGATGCCCGTGCCCGTCGCGAGGCAGAAAAGCAGGCGTCCTCGAAGTCGTCGGACCGCGACGACTGATCGTCAAGCAGAGGCCCAGGCGTGCGGCTTCGGCGTAGATTGCGCGGCGTTGGCGGCGACTGTCTCGCGGCGCGCCGTTTGAACACGTCGGCGGGCCACGCCGAAAAGCGCAACCAAAGGGTGAGCGCTTTTCGGTTCGCGGTGCTGCATGCGAACGCGTAAAATCGCCCGCCAGTGATAGCCGAGCGGGAACCCCAATGGCGATAACGGTGTTTAAGCGTCGATACGGGGCCATGCGGCTGTCCGGGCTCGTGCTGTGCGCGTTGTTGTGGTGCATGGCAGCGTCTGCCGTCGCCCAGGTTGCCGACGCCCAGCAAAGCATCGACAAGCGAATCGACGATCTGCGCAGCCGCGTCGATACCGTGCCCTCGCAAACCAATATGGATGCCGCGCTGCGCGAGCAGGTGGTGGATACCTACCGCGAGGCGATCTCGTCGCTGGAAACCGCGCGCAACGCGCGAGAAGAAACGCGACGTATGCGTACCCAGGCCGAACAGGCCCCGGCACGTATTCGCGAGTTGACGGACGAACTCCAGCAGATCCAGACGCCGCCGGCGAGCGAAACGCTCAGCGACCTGTCGGCCAGCGCGCTGTCCAGCCGGGTCGATGCGACCAGTTCACGCCTGGCCGATAACCAGGCGCGACTGACCGATCTGCGTGACCAGCTCAATCGCATTGCGCAGCGCCCGGATGCCGCGCGCGAAGCACTCGCTGACGCACGAGAGGCGCTGCGGTCGCTGGACGGCGAAAGCAGCCCCATCGAGCGCGACCAACCCAGTCTGCTGGTGGAGGCCAAGAGCGCGGCACTGGCCGCGCGTCGCGAAGCGCTGACCGCCGAAATCGAGCGCCTTCAGCAGGAGATCAGCAGCCAGGATGAGCGCCAGCGCGAACTCGAAGCGCGACGCGCGCTCACCGAAGCGCGTCAGGCCTACGACACCGAATTGCTGGCCTCGCTTCAGCTGGCGCTCGGCCAGCGCCAGAATCAAAGCGCCATCGAGCTGCGCTCGGCCAGCGAAGACAAGCTCAGCGAGCTGCGTACCGCCGCCGAGCCGGTCAGCAACGCCGCGCAGCGCAACGTCGAGCTTGCCGACCAACTGACTCAGCTGACCACGCAAACGGAGTCGCTGACCAACGAACAGGTGCGGCAGCACACCCGGGTCGACGATATCCAGCGGCGGCTGAGCCTGGTTCAGCGCCAGCTGGAGATAGGCGGATCCTCGGTGGCGTTGGGCGACGTCCTGCGTGCCCAGCGCCGTGAAGTCGCGCGCCCCGGGCTGCTCTCGGCGACCAGTCGTAGCACGACGGATACGACCCAGCCGCAGATCGCCTCGGCCGAACTGCAGCGCTTTCAGCTGCAGCAGCAGCGCGCGGATCTGGAAGATATCGACCGGCGTGTGGCCCAGCTCATAGCCGAAAACCCCGATCTCAGCGAAGGCGAGCAGGAATCGCTGGCCGCGCTGCTACGCCATCGGCGCGAGATTCTTGATCTGCTGATCAGTGCCGAAGGTCGTTTCATCGAGATCGGACGGGATCTGCGACGGCTGTCGTCGGAATACAACCAGACCGTCGACTCATTCAACCGATTGCTCAACGAGCGTCTGTTCTGGCTACCGTCGTTCGGCACCCTGGGCCTCGACTGGTTCGGCCGCGCGATCAACGACCTGCCCTGGGCATTCAAATGGTCGTCCTGGGCAGGGGTGCTGCAACGGCTGGTCGACGGTGTCCGGGCGCGGCCGTTCGTTACCGCGATCGGCGCGACGCTGATCGTTGCCCTGTTGCTGCTGCGCAGGCCGCTGCGCAGCCGTCTGCGGCGCCTGGCCGAGCCGGTCGGCAAGGTCCAGCACGATACCTTCTGGGTCACGCTGCGCGCGGCGCTTGCCACCGTCTTGCTGTTCATACCGCCAGTGGCGACGCTCCTGCTGGCCGGTTATCTGGTGCGCACATCCGCCAACGGTGACGTGTTTACCACCGCGGTGGCGGAAGTGTTCATTCGGGTCGCGATTCTGGTGCTCTTTCTCGAGCCCTTTGCCCAGGTTTGTCGCAAGTACGGTCTGGCCGAGAGCCATTTCCAGTGGCCGGAAGAGGCCCGGCACGGCCTGTATCGGATGTTGCGCTGGCTGTTGGCGATGCTGCTCATTCCCACGATGCTGATCAGCTTTACCGAAGCCTTCGACGACGACAGCAAGCGTGAAACGATCGGCCGCGGTGCGTTCATGGCAAGTTCGCTGATGATCGCGGCCTTCTCGTGGCGCCTGTTGCATCCCACCCGCGGTGAACTCGCCGGGGTGATCAATCCGGAAGAGGGCTCGTCCTGGCGACTCGGCTATCTCTGGTTGCCGATCGCGGTGGGGCTGCCGCTGCTGTTGTTCGGGCTGGCGGGCATGGGCTACTACTACACCGCGTTACAGCTACAAAGTCGCTTCTTCTATTCGGCAGGTCTGCTGGGCGGCGGCTTCGTGCTGTATGCGCTGATCGTACGCTGGCTGACGGTCGCCGAGCGCCGCCTGGCACTCACGCGGGCGCTACGCCGGCGTGAAGAAGCACGGGAGGCTAGGGCCACCCGCGATGCCGCCGCCGCGGCCGGTGAGAGCACTCCGGAGAACCTCGATACGCTGGAAATCGATCTCGTCCAGATCAGCGAGCAGACCCGTGGCCTGATCAAGGTGGTGATCGCACTACTGGCCATGGCCGCGCTATGGCTGATCTGGTCGGATACGCTGCCGGCCCTCCAGCTGCTGGATAACGTCACCCTGTGGCAGTACGCCAACGAGGTCGATGGGCGGACCCAGCTCACCCAGGTCACCCTCGGCGCGCTGCTGCTTGCGCTTGCGCTGGGCGTGGTCACGGCGCTGGCGGGGCGCAACCTGCCGGGTTTTCTGGAAATCACGGTCCTGCGGCGCTTTTCCATGGACGCGGGCAGTCGCTATGCCATGGCCACGCTTTTCCAGTATGCGATCGTAATCATCGGCATGCTCGGCGCGGTTGCGCTGATCGGCTTTCGCTGGTCGTCGATTCAGTGGCTGGTGGCGGCTGTCGGCGTGGGCCTGGGTTTCGGCTTGCAGGAAATCTTCGCCAACTTCGTCTCCGGTATCGTCATTCTGTTCGAACGCCCGGTGCGGGTGGGCGACACCGTGACCGTCGGCACGCTCACGGGCACGGTGTCGCGTATCCGTATTCGTGCCACCACGGTGACCGACTGGGACAACAAGGAAGTGGTGATCCCCAACAAGACGTTCATCACCGAAACCGTGATCAACTGGACGCTCACCGACGACATCACGCGCCTGATCCTGCGCGTGCATCTGGCTCTGGACACCGACACAGAGCTCGCCGAGAGGCTGATCATGGACGTCATCAAGGACGAGCCGGTGGCACTCGAGAATCCTGCGCCCACGGTGTTTTTCGTGGGTTACGACGACAGCGCGCTCATCTACGAAGCGCGTATCTTCTACCACGATCTGTACAACCTGCTGCCGCTGCAGCATGCCATCTACAAAGGCATGCACGCCGCGTTTCGGGCCAACGACGTGGTGGTTTCGTTTCCGCAGCAGGATCTGCACCTGCGCTCGGTCGACGATTCCTTTGCCAAGGTGTTCAAGGGGCCGCCGCAGGCCCAGGCGTCATCGTCGGAGGCGTACCAGAACGACCCGACGCCCCGCGGTAGTCGCTGAGCCGTCTCAGAGGGCGGGGCCGGGGCAGACGCGCGTCAGCCGGTGGCGTCTTCGGAATGAAGCTGGCGAGGCAGCGCCTCCGGATAGTAGGCATACAACCAGGTTTCGGCGATCTGGCGATCGCCGTAGCGTAGCGTTGCCTGAAGATCGACCGGGGTATTGTCGGGTGGCAGGGCGCCTTTCCAGTCGAAGAATACCCGCCAGCGGCCGGTTTGCTCGACATGCTGGACATAGGGATTCTCGATCCGCCCGTGGCTGGCATGCACGCTCGGCTGCGGCGGGTCGTCGTCGCTAAGCTCGTCGAGTGTGTCGCCCGCGAAATCGATGACGAACTTGCGCGCCAGCACCGACTGGTCTTCATAGGTGCCCGGGGCGCCGGCCCGGCCCGTGCGTGTGGCCATGACCCGGGCCAGGGCCGGCGGATCGGGCTGATCGGCGCCCCAGTACAGGCGGTAGTCGAAATGCCACGCGTGGCCCGCTGCGGCCTTGCCCGCCGGTACCCAGAAAACGTTGATGTTGTCGTAGACCTCTTCGTCCGTGGGCAGTTCGAGCAGGCCGACATGACCACGGCCCCAGTCGTGCAGCGGCTCGACCCAGAGGCTGGGGCGGTTTTCGAAGGCGACGTCCGGATCCTGATAGTGATCGAACACGCGATCGCGCTGGAGCAGGCCAAAGCCTTTCGGACTGTTGTCCTGAAAAGCGCTGTACTGGCTGCGCGGAGGATTCACCAGGGCACGCCAGAGTCGCTGGTTGTCGCCGGTGGTCATAGCAAGCCCGTCGCTGTCGTGTATTTCCGGGCGCCAGTCGACGCCGCGGCGGGCGTTGGTTTCGGAAAACCAGAACATGCTGGTCAAAGGGGCAATGCCCAGGCGCTGGACATCGCGACGCTGGAACAGCCGGGTCTCGATATCAAGGATCACGTCGTTCGGCCGGCTCAGCACGATGCGATACGCGCCCGTGACGTGCTCGCCTTCGAGCAGCGCACAGATCGTAATGGTCATCGCGTTCGGCTCCGGTTTTATCAGCCAGTACTGGCTGAAGTCGGGAAACGCCTCGTCATTGCCGTAGCCGGTATCGACCGCCACGCCTCGGGCCGACAGGCCATACTGATCAAGGCCGCCCGGGCTGCGAAAGTAGCTGGCGCCCTTGAACGCCAGCCATTCGCCGGCTGGATCGCCGCGGCCGAGCATGCGAAAGCCCGAGAACCCGAGATCGGCCGGCAGGCGTTCGGCCAGCGCCGGGTCGTCGTAGCGAAACAGATCGCTGTCGTAGGCAATACGTCGGCTGCGGCCGGACTCGACCACATGGATCGCCACCGGCGTGCGGGCGTTCTGGTCCAGATGGAAAAATTCGACCGTAACCGGCGTCGCGGCATCGGCCCAGAGTGCGACCTCCTTGCGGGTATGAATACCCATGAAGGCTTCATAGCCGATCTCGTCCAGCAGCTGCCCATAGCGCTCTTCGGGCGCGTGATACGGCTGCTGCGACAGGGCGCGTGCATGCGCAACCAGGGCCTCGAAATCGAAGGCTTCGCCGTCAGCGGGCAGCGCCGCCACGGGGTCGGCCCCGGCCCAGGCTGGCAAAAAAGAAACGCCTGCGAGTGCCGTTGCCGACACAAGCAGGCGTCTTCTGCTGCGATCAATTGTCATGCGTGCGGGCCCGGCACGAAGGCCGTATCGGGCAACTAGGCCGCAGTGACCATCGCGCCCCGTAGCTTCTTGATTGCCGCCACCTCGAGCTGGCGGATACGCTCGGCCGAGACCTGGTACTTGTCGCCAAGCTCCTGCAGGCCGATCTTGCCGTCTTCCCGCAGCCAGCGGCTTTCGAGAATGTCCCGGCTACGATCGTCGAGCTGGGTCATGGCGCGCGACAGATTTGCGTGCTGGTAGGTCTGCCAGTCGCCGTTCTCGATATCCGAAGCCGGGTCGTAGCCGTCGTCGGCGGCCAGATAGTCCTCGGGCGCGTAGCTGTCTTCATCGTTGGCCGACGGCAGCGCGTTGTAGGACGTATCACCGCCCGACAGGCGACGCTCCATCTGCAGCACGGTCTCCGGCTTGACGCCGAGATCGCCGGCCACGGCCTGGACTTCCTTGTCGTTCATCCAGCCCAGGCGCTTCTTGGAGCTGCGCAGGTTGAAGAACAGCTTGCGCTGGGCCTTGGTCGTGGCGACCTTGACGATACGCCAGTTGCGCAGGATGAACTCGTGGATTTCGGCACGAATCCAGTGCACGGCGAAGGAAATCAGGCGTACGCCGACGTCCGGGTCGAAGCGCTTGACTGCCTTCATCAGGCCGATGTTGCCTTCCTGGACCAGATCGGCCAGCGGCAGGCCGTAGCCCGAGTAGCCGCGGGCAACGTGTACCACGAAACGCAGGTTGGACAGAATCAGCTTCTGGGCCGCCTGGATATCGCCGTCGTCACGCAGCTTGCGCGCGAGCTGCTGCTCGTCGTCGACCTCCAGCACCGGAATACTCGAAACGGCCTGCAGGTAGGAATCGATACTGCCCGACGAAAGCGTCGGCAGGTTCATCTTTGCGGGGGAAAGAGAGATATCGTTAGCCATGTGCAAAGCCTCCTTGGGACTTTTGCGTATTACAGCCAGTCTAGCAAAAATTGGCGGCTGTTGATGCTGCAATCATAGGAATGACGTTAAGACCTCGGCGCAAACGTTAGGTTCCCTCTATCGCGGCTCAATTGCCGCCAGACGGCGGTTCACGGTGAGCACACAGCCCAGCCAGCCGAGGGCCACGCCGATGCCGAGCAGCATCAGCACGCCATCGAAGCCCAGTCCGTGCACCGCCATGGCGCCGTCGTAGGAGCGGGTGAGTGCGCCCAGCGGCTGGGCCAGGGCAAGAAAACAGATGCCCAGCAGCACCAGTGCCAGCACGGCGCCGATCAGCCCGTACCAGAAGCCGCTGTAGAGAAACGGCCGCCGAATGAAGGCATCCGAGGCGCCAAGCAGTTTCATGACCTCGATCTCCTCGCGCCGGTTTTCGATATCCAGCCGAATGGTGTTGCCAACGATGAACAGCACTGCCGCCGACAGCAGCAGGCCGATCACCCAGGCCGATCGCTCGATCACGGACAGAATGGCATACAGGCGCTCGAGCCACGCCTGATCGAGTTCCGCGCGGGCCACGCCGGGTTCGTCCTCAAGCGATACCAGCAGTGCGCCGATCTCGGCGCGCGACATATCCGAACGCGGATTGATGGTGATCACGGCCGGTAGCGGGTTGTCCTCGAGCGCATCCAGGGCCGCGCCGAAGCCGGACGACTCTCGAAATTGCTCCAGGCCCGCCTGGGCGGATATATAGGTACTGGCATCGACATCGTCGCGCGCGCCCAGTCGCTCGGCCAGGGCCTGCCCGTCGCTGATCGACAGATCGTCCTGCAGATACAGCGATGCCTGTACCGCGCGATGCCAGCTCTGGGAGAGCGTGTCGAGGTTGCTCATCAGCACGTACAGCCCGGCCGGCAGGGCCAGGGCAATACCGATGACGGTGGCCGTGAGCAGGCTTGCCAGCCAGCGCCGGTAAAGCCGGCCGAGGCTTTCGATCAGACAGCGCGCATGCGAACTCATCCATCCCTGTGCCGGTGCGGCCAGGGTGCTGGGCAGGCTGCGCCGGCGGTTGCTCTGGGCCGCGCTGCGGGTCGGTTGGTCGCTGCTGCGTGCCATGGGGCTAGCCGTCCTCCAGGTGACCGTGATCCAGGCGAATCCGGCGATGGCCCATGCGTTCGACCAGGTCGATGGCATGGGTGGCGATCATGATGCTGGTGCCGGCCTCGTTCAGGCGCATGAACAGGCGCATGATGTCGGCCGACAGAGCGGGGTCCAGATTGCCGGTCGGCTCGTCGGCGAGCAGCAGATAGGGCCGGTCGACCACGGCGCGGGCGATGCCCACCCGTTGCTGTTCGCCGCCGGAAAGCGTGATCGGGAACTTGCGCTCGTGCGAGAGCAGGCCGACCGTGTCGAGCGCGGCTCGCACCCGCCGTGCGATATCGGCACGGCCCAGGCCGCGAATGACCAGCGGCAGCGCCACGTTGTCGAATACGGTGCGATCGAACAACAGATTGTAGTTCTGAAAGATCAGGCCCAGACGCTGACGATAGCGCGGGATCTGACGACGCTTGACCGCCGCCAGGTTGGTACCGTTGATCACCACCTGGCCACGCGTCGGACGCTCGATCAGGCCGATGAGTTTCATCAGCGTCGATTTGCCGGCCCCGGAATGGCCGGTCAGAAACGCCATCTCGCCGCGCTCCAGATGCAGCGATATGCCATCGAGCGCGATCTTGCCGCCGGGATAGCGTTTGACGACGTTTTTGAAGGCGACGATATCGGTCATGGGCGAAACACGGGCAGCGCTACTTGCTGCGATCGAACAGGGCGTCCATGAAGTGCTCGGATTCGAACACCCCCAGATCCTCGACTTTCTCGCCGATGCCGATGAAACGCAACGGCAGCCCCAGACGCTTGGCGATCGCGAACACGATGCCGCCCGAGGCGGTGCCGTCGAGTTTGGTGATGGTAATGCCGGTCAGGCCGACCGCTTCATGGAAGGCGACCGCCTGCTGCAACGCATTGCCGCCGGTGGTGGCATCCACCACCAGCATGACCTCGTGCGGGGCGAATTCGTCCTGTTTGCCCAGCACACGCTTGATCTTCTTGAGCTCGTCCATGAGGTGGCCCTGCGTATGCAGGCGTCCGGCCGTATCCGCGATCAATACGTCGATACCGCGCGCCTTGGCGCGCGCGAACGCGTCGAACACCACCGAAGCCGAGTCCGCGCCGCTGCCCTGGGCGACCACCGGCACATGGTTGCGCTCGCCCCAGCCCTGCAACTGTTCGACCGCCGCCGCGCGAAAGGTATCGCCGGCGGCGAGCATCACCGACTGGCCGGCGTCCTGGAATTTCTTGGCCAGCTTGCCGATGGTGGTGGTCTTGCCCACGCCGTTGACGCCCACCATGAGGATCACGAACGGGCGCGTGTGCTCGGGAATGGTCAGCGGCTCTTCGCAGGGGGTGAGAATCGCGCCCAGGTGTTCGCGCAGCGCCTTGCCCAGATCCTTGCCGGTACGCAGGCGCCCGCCGTCGAACATCACCTGCAGGCGGTGCATGACCTGACCGGTGGCCTCGACGCCGACATCGGCCAGCAGCAGCTGGGTTTCGAGTTCGTCGAGCGCGTCCTGGTCGACGGTTTCGCCGGGCAGCAGATTGCGCAGGTCGTAGGTCAGCCACGAGTCGCCCTTGTTGAGGCTGGCTCGCATACGGGTGAAAAAGCCCGGTTGCTTGAGTTTGGAGGACTTGCGCGCCTTGGGATCGACGTTGGCCATGGAGAATGCGCTGCTTGGGCTGTGAAACGTGGACGAAACGCTGCACGCAATCGCTGCGAACAACGACGGCGCAGGTTACGGATCGGGCGTTACTTTAGCATCGCCCGCGGCTCGGGGCGTGTCGATGAGTACGATCGTGTCTTCATCGGTTTTGACGACCCGTGACTCTACGCCGGCCGCGTCGAGATCGGCGACCAGGGCGGCCTGGGCCGCGGCATAGCGATGCTGGTCGGCCGCGGTGGCGAGTAGGTGAAAGCGCTGGGTGACACGCTGGATATCGGTCATACCCACCCACAGGGGCCGCCGGTCGGAGTCCCGCTCGCGCCCGGTCGGCCAGAGCCGCAGAACCCGGCGGCTGTGCTGCGTATCGGGCGCGTCGTGTACCAGCGTCAGCGTCGGCTGTCGCCCCTCGTGGATACGCGGTAGCACCGCCAACTGCCGGATATCGCTATCGCTGACCAGCCAGTGCAACGGCTGGCTCATGCCCAGTGCGGGCGCGGGCTGCCAGCCGGCCTTGCCGAGCAGGCGGCGAAGTTCCGGCGCATGCGCGGCCACTTGCACATTCAGGGGCGCGCTGTCGCGTCCGGCAATATCCTTGATACGGGCCTCAAGCTGGTGATACCCGTCGATATCCCAGCGCGCCACCAGATCGGGGGTGCGTTGGGCTTCGGCCTTGGCCCAGGCGCGATAGGTGGTATCCGGCAGAATGCCGGCGACCACCGCGATCATGCCAAAGCCGGCGAGCACGGTAAGTACCGGCGCACCGCCGACGCGTGCCGGGCGCTGGCGGCGATAGCTGAGCACCAGCATGTTCAGCCAGACGAAGGCGATCGCCAGTCCGATGAGCAGATCGCTGGCCCAGTCCAGGCCCAGATAGAGGCGTGCCAGGGCCAGCAGCACCACGCCGGCCACGGTCAGCGAGTGATAGTAGGGCCGTGCGGTCAACGGCTGGCCGGCCGCAATCATGAGCCCGGCCATGCCGTAGACGGTGGCACAGAGGATGAGATCCTGACCGCCGCCGGCCAGAAACAGCGGGTCGGTTGCATCGCCGTGGAAATAATCGCTGGGGGCCGGAATGGCCAGCCACCAGCGCAGCCCCAGCGTGACCAGCGCCGAAAAGCCCAGTGCCACGACCCAGTGGGTGGCCGCACGGCCGTTGCCCATCACCGCGAGCACCGCCGCCAGTACCATCGCGAAAGGCACATAGATCAGTGGCGAACCCATCTGCGCGATGGCAAAGGCGATCTGGTCGGATATCGGTGTCTGCAGGCTCTGAACGATGTAGAAAGCCAGCGCATCGAAGCGGCCGGGGTAGACCGGGCGTTGCCAGCCCCACATCAGCAGATAGGCCAGGGCGGTCGCCAAAAGCAACACGCCGGCGCCGATTGCCAGGGCCGGGATCTCGGGCTGGCGCGGGTCGGCCAGGGCGTTGCCCAGGCGCCCGCGTCGTCGATGGCGCCGGCTCCAGGCAAGCAGCCGGCCGGCGTAGCGATGCAGGGCCACACGACCGGCGACCAGCACGAAGCGTACGCCGACGGTGGTGATCCACACGATGGCGACCACCGCAACCAGCAGGATCGCCAGGCGCGTGGCGACCTGGGCAGCCAGATCCAGCGATGCGCCGAACACCACGCCCGGCAGGATATAGCAGGGCGCCCAGATCGCGGTCGCGATCAGGTCCATGATTACGAAGCGGGTCGTCGACAGCCCTGCCGCGCCTGCCACGGTGGGCACCACCGGACGCAGCGCGCCGATCAGTCGCCCCATGATGATGGCTTTGCCGCCATGATCGGCCAGAAAACGTTCGCCGCGTGCCACCAACGTCGGGGCACGCGCGAAGCCGGGCAGGGACGATATCCGCCCGCGATAGCGTCGGCCGAGGGCGAAACTGGTGCCGTCGCCCACCAGCGTGCCGATGATGGCCACCGCGAAGGTGGCGCCCAGCGGCAACAGATTGGCGCCGATCAGGGCGCCGAAGGCGAACATGAACAGCGCGCCGGGCACCAGCAGGCCAAACAGAAACAGCGACTCGCCGAGAGCAACTGCAAAAACCAGTGCAAGTGCGGCCAGCGGATGGGCCTGCACCCAGGCAAGCAGGGCGGCAAACAACTCGTGCCCCATGCGTCAGCCCCGGCCAGCCGAGCGCAAAAAACCGTCCCTTATAGTTCGCGACCGGCCAATCGGCGGCCGGTCGCCGGCTCGCCTGTGCCTGGGCTGTGCCGGTTTATAGACGGCCGTTAACCAGGCAGCGCCCATGCGCGACATTTCAGGATGCCGGCCCGTTCAATCGCGCGCGAGCGCGGCGAACGCTGCATCGGCCGCATCCAGGGTACGCGCGATCGCAACGTTGTCATGGGCATGCGAGATGAAGGCCGCCTCGAACGCCGACGGGGCCAGATATACGCCGTGATCGAGCATTTCGTGGAAGAAACGCGAGAAGGCGTCGGTATTGCAGGCGGCCACGTCGTCGAAGCGGCTGACCTGCTTGGCGTCGGTGAAGAACATGCCGAACATGGCCCCGACGCGTTGGGTCATGAACGGGATGCCGTGCTTGGCCGCACGTTCGTCGAGGCCGGCGAGCAGCGTGTCCAGCTGCGGCTCGATGGCATTGTGGACGGCGCCGTCCTTGAGTCGCGACAGCGTGGCGATACCGGCGGCCATGCCGAGCGGATGGCCGCTCAGCGTGCCGGCCTGATAGACCGGACCGGTCGGTGCCAGGGTTTCCATGACCTTGGTCGGGCCGCCGACCGCGCCCACGGGCATGCCGCCGCCCACGATCTTGCCCAGCGCGGTCACGTCCGGGGTGACGCCGAAATGTGCCTGGGCACAGCCGGGATGCACGCGAAAGCCGGTCATGACCTCGTCGAAGATCAGCAGCGCGCCGTAGCGATCGCACAGTTCGCGCAGGCCTTCGAGAAAGCCTTCGGCCGGCGGCACGCAGTTCATGTTGCCGGCGACCGGCTCGACCATCACGCAGGCGATATCGTCGCCGTGCGCATCGAATGCCTGTACGACCGAATCCAGATCGTTATAGGTCGCCGACAGGGTGTCTTCGACCACCGCCTGGGGCACGCCCGGCGAGCCGGGAATGCCGAGCGTGAGTGCGCCGGAACCGGCATCCACCAGCAGGGCATCGACGTGGCCGTGGTAGTTGCCCTTGAATTTGAGGATCTTCTTGCGGCCGGTATAGCCGCGCGCCAGGCGCAGGGCGGTCATGGCGGCTTCGGTGCCGGAGTTGACCATGCGTACCGACTCGATCGAGTCGACCATGGAACACACCAGTTCCGCGAGTTCGGTTTCCAGACCGGTGGGCGCGCCGAAGGACAGCCCCTTGGCCGCCTGCTTTTGTACCGCGTCGACCACGTCGGGATGGGCATGGCCGAGAATCATGGGCCCGAACGAGCCTACATAGTCGACGTACTCATTGCCGTCGACGTCGTAGATATAGGCGCCTCTGGCGCGCTCGATGAAGGCGGGGGTGCCGCCGACGCCGGCAAAGGCGCGCACCGGCGAATTCACGCCCCCGGGCGTTACCCGCGAGGCGCGTTCGAACAGTTGGGCTGAACGCGGACCGGGGCGCTGCCACTGTGTCTCGGATGCGCTCATCGAAAATACTCCTGCGAAGATTGAACCATGCGAGCTGACCGGTTAGCCGGCCCGCTGAAAAAGAGCCGCCAGGGCCTGCGCCGCCGCGCCGCTGTCGGGGGCATGAAACAGCGCGCCGGACACGGCGATCAGGTCGGCGCCGGCGGCAATGATATCGGCTGCGTTCTCCTGGTCTATACCGCCGATCGCCACGACCGGTACGCCGAGCGTGCGCGCCTGTGCAAGCACGGCCGGGTCGGCCCGCGGCGCATCGGGTTTGGTGGCCGAATCGAAGAAGCGACCGAAACTGACATAGCTGGCCCCCTCGGCGATGCCCGCACGAGCCCGTTCGATCGCGCCGGAACAGCTGACGCCGATGATCGCATCGTCGCCGAGGGCGGCGCGCGCGCTCGCCAGGCTGCCGTCGCTCTGGCCCAGGTGTACGCCGTCGGCGGCGACGGCCTGGGCCAGACGCCAGTCGTCGTTGACGATCAGGCCTGCGTCATAGGCCCGTGTCAGCGCACGTAGCTCGCCGAGCAGCCTGGCATCGGGCGCGCCGGCGCGCTTGTCGCGGTATTGCAGCCAGACGGCCCCGCCGGCGAGCACCGCCTCCACGCGTTCGAGCGCGTTGTCGGCGAGCGTGGTGCGGTCGTAAATGGCATACAGCCCGCGCACGCTCACGGAGTTCCAGTCACGATACGCGCGGGAATACGCTGGCCGCCGCCGGCGGCAAAGGCTCGTTCCAGGGTTTCCCAGGTGTACTGCTGGGCATGCTGCAAGGCTTCATCGGGGCTGTGGCCGAGCGCGATTCGGGCGGCTACGGCACTGGCCAGGGTACAGCCGGAGCCGTGAAATACGCCGTCGATGCGTGGCCACTGATAGCGTTGCATCGCGCGACCGCGCGCGTAGCGGCGGTTGACGACTTCAACGCCGCCTTCGTCGCCGCCGGTAATCAGCACGTTGGGGGTGCGTTCGCTCAGAGCTTCGCCGCAGCGATCCAGATCGGTTTCACCAGCGCACAGCGCGCGCGCCTCGCGGGCGTTGGGCGTGATCGCGCAGGCGCGCTCGAACAGTATGTCCTGTAGCGCCTGGCCCACCGTGTCGTCGGCGAGGGTGCCGCCGCCGGCGGCGACCAGTACGGGGTCGATCACCAGCGGCGTATCGCCCAGCCGATCCATCAGTCTGGCGACGATCGCAACATGTTCGGCACTCGCGATAACGCCGAGCTTGACGGCGTCGATGTGCATATCCGCAACGACCGCATCCAGGCACTGCGCAAAGAAGTCGGAGGCGACCGGCTGTACGCCATACACATTGTGTGTGTCCTGGCAGGTGAGCAGGGAAATCACCGTGGCTGCGTGTACCCCGTGTGCGGCTGCCGCCTCGATGTCGGCCTGAATGCCCGCGCCGCCGCTCGGATCGTGCCCCGCAATGACCAGAATATTGGGTCGTTTCATGCAAGCGAGTCTAACATTCGTGGCGAACCGCTTTGTGTTATGCACAACGGAAAATGCGGTCGTGCATTGGCCTGCAAAAATTTTTTTGCAGCTGCTATTGCCCAGGCCGGCTTCAAAGGCAAGTGACTGATATTAAATGTGTGTGTCGGTATGGTTACGAAATCGCCGCTTTGGCGAAACCGTTGAATATATGCCGCTTGAGAGGGGTTATAGAAACTGTTTCCACAGAGTTATCCACAGGCTCTGTGTATTTCTTCGCTTTCGCGTTTCCGCTCAATCGTTTAGCACGATTACTTCAGGAATCGCCTGCTCTACGCGGCGGGTTATACACAGTGTCAACCCGCTTGTCGTCGGGGGAGCAGTTTGTTATGCCGACCAGAGTCACTGCTGATCGGTTTGTATCCGTTTGATAATAAAAGATAAATTCTTCGGGTGACAAAAAACGTCCGATGCCCCGCCATGGGCTTTATGCGATGGCTCTGCGCTTCCCCAATTTGTCCACGGACTTATCCACAGGCTAGGTCGGCCAGGGAACGCGCCGGACGGTGCTCGTCATGCGGCCGTTGCAGTCGAGCTGGATATGCCGGTAGCCCGGGGCGCGGGCTGCGTCTTCGGCAAAATCGCAAGAGCCGGGGGCAAACTGTCGCATCGTGCTCGGGGTGATCAGGCAGGCACGTCCGGCAAACGCCAGTTCCGCGGCTTGATGCGCATGGCCACAGACAAGCGCGTTCACTTGTGAATGACGGGCGATGACGTCTTCCAGCGCATCGCGATCGCGCAGGCCGATCGCATCGATCCAGGCGGCGCCTACGTCGACCGGCGGATGGTGCAGGCATACCAGGGTGGATGCGGTATTGGCGTGCAGCCAGCCGTCCAGTCGCTCGATCTGGGCGTGGCCGAGCATGCCGGCGTCGCTGCCCTGGATATGGCTGTCGAGCGCGATCAGTTGCCAGCCGCCGAGCTCGAGTCGGTCATGCACCACGGCGTGCTTGAGCATGCGCGCCATACGGGCCGGGTCGTCATGGTTGCCGGCCATGGCCAGCACCGGACAGGACAGGCACGCGAGTGTGGCATCGAGGCGTGCATAGCCGTGCTCGCTTTCGTCATCGACCAGGTCGCCGCCGAGAATGATCGCATCGGGCCGGGGCGTTTCGGCGAGCGCGCCAGCGAGCACCTGTTGGAACGCCCGTTCGACCGGCCAGCCGTGCAGGTTCGCCTCCGGGTCGGCGAGCAGGTGCAGATCGGTCAGATGAAGGAGTTGATATGTAGCGGGCATCGATTTTTCTGGTCTGGGGGTATGCTGCCATGTGGCACAGTGCAGGCCACGACTGCAACGACAACGAGCGACCCAAAGCGCCCGATGATGGATACGGAACTGCTTTCTTACCTGCGCAACGTCAGCCTGCGCGAAACAGCGGTCATGACGGCCAACCGCCACGAGACCGCGCAGTCGGCCGACGCCAACCTGCAGATCAATCCCGAGCAGGGTCAGCTTATCGCCCTGTTGCTACGCCTGGCAGGCGCGCGGCGCGGTATCGAGATAGGCGTATATGCGGGCTATTCGAGCCTGTCGATTGCCCATAGTCTGCCCGACAACGGCCACCTGCTGGCCTGCGACAACGATCCCGACATCACCGAACGTGCCCGGCGCGACTGGGCCCGGGCGGGCGTGGCCGATATCGTCGAGCTGCGTATCGGGCCGGCGCTTGAGACCCTCGATGCCGAAATCGCGGCCGGCATGGCAGGCGCCTACGATTTCATGTTCATCGATGCCGACAAGGCCGACTATATCGACTACTACGAGCGTGCGCTGGCGCTGGTGGATGCGGGCGGGCTGATCATCGCCGACAATACGTTATGGCACGGGCGCGTGATCGATGCCGCTGACGACAGCACCGATACCCAGGCGATTCGGGCGTTCAATCGGCACCTGCACGCCGACGACCGGATCGACATGAGCCTGGTGCCCATCGGCGACGGTTTGACCGTGGCGCGCAAGCGATGAGCAAACGAATAGGCGACTGCAGCGCGGCCGAGCGCAATAAAGAGCCCATATTCGATGCGCTGCTCGAGCATCTCGCCAACGCGCGCGAGGTGCTCGAGGTTGGCGCAGGCGATGCCACGCATGCCCGCTATGCGCTCGAACGCCTCCCGCACTGTGTGTGGCAAACCAGCGAAGCCCCGGGCCATCATCGGCGTCTGGTGGCCGCGCTGGCCGATAGCGCCGACCACAGGCTGCCACGGCCGCTGGCGTTGGATGTGCGCGCGGCCTGGCCGCGAGGGCCGTACGACGCCGTGTTCGGCGCGAACGTGGCCCACATCATGGATTGGGCCGCGGTCGAAGCGCTGTTCGCAGGGGCGGCGACGGTACTGCGACCCGCCGGGCGCCTATGTCTTTACGGCCCGTTTCTGCGCCGGGGTGAAACGCCCCGGCCCGGAAACGCGACTTTCGATGCCGCGCTACGCGATCGAGACCCGGCCATGGGATTGCGCGAGATCGAGGCGCTCAACGCGCTCGCGCAACAGCAAGGCCTGGTGGCGCTCGACGATATCGCCATGCCCAGCGACAACCGCCTGCTGATCTGGCAGAAAAGCGGCGACCGCAGTTTTTGATTCGGCATCGCAGCGGCTGTCCATGTCAGCCGCTTGCAGCCACCCGCCGCCCGTGGCGAAAGCGCGTAAGCGTGCGCCGAAGCCCTTGCTCGGCCCGGGCATTATCTGTTTCGTGCCGGGGCAAAAAGCGCCGCTAGTTGACCCGGTTGCGAATCTCGCCGTCCAGAAAGGCCTGAATGTTGGCGGTCACGCCTTCGAGCATACGCTGGCGCGCGCCGCGGCTGCCCCAGGCGCTATGCGGGGTCACGATCAGGTTCGGAATAGCGGGATCCAGCAGAGGATGATCGGCCGGCGGCGGCTCCTGATCGAGCACGTCCAGTGCCGCGCCGCCGATCTCGCCGTCCTTGAGTGCGGCAATCAACGCCGCGCTGTCGACGATCGCCCCGCGGGCGGTATTGATCAGGAACGCGGTGTTTTTCATCCGTGCCAGGGCATCGGCATCGATGAGGTGGCGGGTGTCGTCGGTTAACGGGCAGTGCAGGCTGATCATGTCCGAGCGCTCGAGCAGCTCGTCGACCGCCACCCGGCCGTCGCGGATGCTTGTTGCCCCCGGTCGTTCGCCAACCAGCACGCTCATCCCGAAGGCCTCGGCGAGGCGGCCGACCGCCTGGCCGAGTTCGCCGTGGCCGATCAGGCCCAGCGTCTGGCCCGCGAGCTCTTCGATCGGATAGTCGAGCAGGCAGAAAAATTCGCTGGCCGCCCAGTCGCCGCGCTTGACCGCCGTGTCGTAGCTGGCCCAGCGGGTGGCGTGGGCAAGCATTAGCGCCAGCACATGCTGGGAAACGGCCGGGGTCGCATAGCCGGTGACGTTGACTACGGCAATGCCGCAGCGTGCCGCAGCGTCGACATCCACGTTGTTGAAGCCGGTCGCGGCAACGCAGACCAGCTTGAGCTTGTCGGCGTTCTCGAGAGTGTCTGCGTCGAGTACCACCTTGTTGGTGACCACGATATCCGCTCCGGCGACCCGTTCGGCCACCTGTTCACGCGTGGTGTTGTGGTGACACTGCCAATCGTCAACGGCGCCGGTCAGCGCGTCCCAGTCGAGCCCGTCGCCCATCGAGCCGACATCCAGAAAACAGCCTCGCATGGTAATTCCTTCTTAATTATCGATATATATGAGCGATAGCCTAACCGACGAACCGTCTATGCGTGGTACGGGTAGCGATTTTTCTCGGACAACATAGACTTGTTGTGAGTAAAATGCGGTTTTATACCTAACGTGTAAGATGCATGGGTTCGCGCTTTGTGGCGCGACTGTTCCCTATCGGGTTCTCAACCAAGGCTGAAGAATCACATGATCCGCAGGACAGAACAGCAAGATGAATCTCTGGGCAAGCATCTGCCTCAGACCTGCCCATCCGTGGAAGCGCTGGAATATGAACTCGCCTTTCTGGTGCGTCGCCTCGAAGCCGCGCGCCGGCGTTTCAATTTCGGTCTAGAGCGCGCTCACTATCTGTTGTTGATCCTGCTGGAACGCAAGGACCGACAGTCGGTGGGCGCTCTGGCCGAGCAGGTGAACCTGGATGCGTCGACGGTCACGCGTCAGGTCGCGGCGATGAAGCAGGCTGGACTGGTCGACAAGCTCGACAACCCCGACGACCGTCGCGGCGGCTTCGTGACCATCACCGAAGCCGGACGCGATGCCGCCGCGCGCGTGCGTGATCGCCGCCTGGAGCGCGTGGAAAAAGGTTTCGACGATTGGTCGGAAGCCGAGCGCGCCGAGTTCGCACGGCTGACCGCCCGCTTCAACGACGCCATGCGGGACGCGCTCAACGAAGCCTGATCGACCCGATCAGCTTCGCGGCTGCCCCGCGAAGGTGACTGCTTCAACCGGTTTCGACGATCCGGCCTGCCGGTAACGGCAGGCCGAGGTCGTGCCATAGATCGATCGTTGGCTGGGCCTTGTTGAGGCTGTAGAAATGCAGCCCCGGTGCGCCGCCGGCCAGCAGCTGTTCGCACATGCGTGCCACCACCTCGCGTCCAAAAGCCTGGACCGCGGTCTGGTCGTCGCCGTAGCCCTCCATCTTCTGGCGTATCCAGCGCGGGATATCGGCCCCGCACATGGCCGAGAAGCGCGATACCTGGCCGAAGTCGGTGATCGGCATGATGCCGGGCACGATCGGGATATCCACGCCCTGAGCGGCGACCTCTTCTACGAAATTGAAATAGGCGTCGGCGTTGTAAAAATACTGGGTCATCGCCGAATCCGCGCCGGCGCGTACCTTGCGCACGAAGTTCTCGATGTCGGCAGCGGGCGAGGGCGCCTGCGGATGGTATTCCGGATAGCAGCCGACCTCGATATGGAAATCGTCGCCGTGACGCTGCTTGATATGGGCGACCAGTTCGTTGGCATAGCTGAACACGCCGGGCTCGTCCATGCCCTTCGGCAGATCGCCGCGCAGAGCAACAATACGATCGACCCCGGCCGCCTTGTAGCTGTCGAGCAGCTCGTTAATCGACTCTTTCGTGCCTTCGATACAGGACAGGTGCGGGGCCGCGGCGATACCGGTGGCCTTCATCGTTGCGGCCACGGTTTCGAGGGTGCCCGAGCGGGTGGTGCCGCCGGCGCCGAAGGTCACCGAAAAGAAATCCGGGCCAAGAGTCGCCAGCCGGGCACGTGCCTTGTCCAGCCGTGCGGCACCTTTCGGCCCCTTGGGCGGAAAGAATTCGATACTGAAAGAGTTCTGCGATACGTGCGTCATGCCGATACGTCCACTGTCGGTGCGTCGATCCCTCGACCGGCTGCTGCGGCGTGTTTGCCGTGACATGAAAAGACCCGGCCCGCGTGGTCGGCGGGCCGGGTCTGCTCAGGGCCCGGTTTATTGGGTCGCTAGCGTTTTAGTAGCGGTAGTGATCCGGCTTGAACGGGCCTTCGGCCGGTACGCCTAGATAGTCCGCCTGTTCCTGGGTCAGCTTGGTGAGCTTGGCGTTCACGCGCGCCAGATGCAGGGCAGCGACCTTCTCGTCCAGATGCTTGGGCAGCACATAGACCTTGTTTTCGTAGCGTTCGGGATGCTTCCAGAGCTCGATCTGGGCCAGCACCTGGTTGGTGAACGAGTTCGACATCACGTAGCTCGGATGGCCGGTGGCACAGCCGAGGTTCACCAGACGGCCTTCGGCCAGCAGGATGATCTTCTTGCCGTCGGGGAAGGTGATGTGGTCGACCTGCGGCTTGATCTCTTCCCACTCGTACTGTTCGAGCGATGCCACGTCGATCTCGTTGTCGAAGTGACCGATGTTGCACACGATCGCCTCGTTCTTCATCCGCTTGAGATGATCGTGGTTGATCACGTGGTAGTTGCCGGTGGCGGTCACGAAGATGTCGGCCTGTTCGACCACGCCCGGGTCTTCCATATCCACCACGCGCAGGCCTTCCATGGCCGCCTGCAGGGCGTTGATCGGGTCGATTTCGGTCACGCAGACGGTCGCGCCCAGGCCGCGCAGCGACTGGACGCTGCCCTTGCCGACGTCGCCGTAGCCACAGACGATGGCGACCTTGCCGGCGATCATCACGTCGGTGGCCCGCTTGATACCGTCCACCAACGATTCACGACAGCCGTATAGGTTGTCGAACTTGGACTTGGTCACCGAGTCGTTGACGTTGATCGCCGGGAAGGTCAGGCCGCCTTCCTTGGCCAGATGATAGAGACGATGCACGCCGGTGGTGGTTTCTTCGGAAACGCCGGTGATTGCCTTGCCGAGCTTGGTATAGAAGTCCGGCTGTTCGGCCAGGCGCTTCTTCATCACCTTGAACAGGGCTTTTTCCTCGTTCGAGGTCGGGTTGTCGAGCAGCGACGGGTCCTGCGTGGCCTTCACGCCGAAGGTGGCCAGCGTGGTGGCATCGCCACCGTCGTCGAGGATCAGGTTGGGCAGGCCGCCGTCGTGCCAATCCATGATGGCGTGGCAGTACTCCCAGTATTCCTCGGCCGATTCGCCCTTGAACGCATACACCGGCACGCCGGATTCGGCGATCGCGGCGGCGGCGTGATCCTGGGTCGAAAACACGTTACAGGAGGCCCAGCGCACTTCCGCGCCGAGGGCGACCAGCGTTTCGATCAGCACCGCGGTCTGAATGGTCATGTGCAGCGAGCCGGCAATACGCGCACCCTTGAGCGGCTGCGATTCGCCGAATTCTTCGCGCAGGGCCACCAGGCCCGGCATTTCGGTTTCGGCGATCTCGATTTCGCGCCGGCCCCAGGGGGCCAGCGAAATATCGGCGACGACGTAGTCCTGGTCGATCTTTTCTGCGGGGGTGCTCATGTTCGTTTCCTGTTAAGTCGGGGGAGTCGTCGAGCCGGCGCGTGCTGCCACGCGTTGAACGGCCCGACCTTGGGTTGTCGGGTTTACGCCGCCTGCAGGCCGGCGTCCTTGGCCAGGGCTTCGGCCTTGTCGGTGCGCTCCCAGGGCAGGTCGATGTCCGAGCGGCCGAAGTGGCCATAGGCTGCGGTGGGCGCATAGATCGGGCGCTGCAGGTCGAGCATGGTGAGAATGCCGTAGGGGCGCAGGTCGAAGTGCTCGCGGATGAGCTGGGTCAGGCGTTCGTCCTCGACCTTGCCGGTGCCGAAGGTTTCGACCCAGATGGAGGTCGGTTCGGCCACGCCGATGGCATAGGAAACCGCCACTTCGCATTTGGAAGCCAAGCCGGCCTTGACCACGTTCTTGGCCACATAGCGGGCCGCGTAGGCCGCGCTGCGGTCGACCTTGGACGGGTCCTTGCCCGAAAAGGCGCCGCCGCCATGCCGGGCCATGCCGCCATAGGTGTCGACGATGATCTTGCGCCCGGTCAGGCCGGCATCGCCCAGCGGGCCGCCCACTTCGAACTTGCCGGTCGGGTTGATATGAATGGTCGGGTTGTCGGTGAGCCATTCGCCGATCACCGGCTTGATGATCTGTTCGTGGACCGCTTCTTTCAGGTCGGCCTGCGAGATGCTCGGGTCGTGCTGGGTGGAGAGCACGACGGCGTTGATCGCGACCGGCTTGCCGTCTTCGTATTCGAAGGTCACCTGCGATTTCGCATCCGGACGCAGCCAGTCGAGTTCGCCGGATTTCATCAATTCGGACTGGCGCCGGGCCAGGCGGTGCGCATAGGTGATCGGGGCCGGCATGAGCACATCGGTTTCGTCGCAGGCATAGCCGAACATCAGGCCCTGGTCGCCGGCACCCTGTTCTTTCGGGTCGCCGCGGTCCACACCCTGGTTGATATCGGCCGACTGCTCGCCGAGCACGTTCATGACCGCACAGCTGTCGGCATCGAAGCCCATCTCGGAGCTGGTGTAGCCAATGCTGCGCACGGTGTCGCGCACGATCTTTTCGACCGGCACGTTGACGTTTTTCTTCTCGTCGGTCTTGATCTCGCCGAACACCATCACGAGCCCGGTTTTGGTCGCGGTTTCGCAGGCCACGCGCGCGCTCGGATCCTGGGCCAGGTAGGCGTCGAGGATCGCGTCCGAGACCTGATCGGCCAGTTTGTCGGGATGGCCGCCCGTGACGGACTCTGAGGTGAACAGGTATCGGCTCATAAGACGTTATCTCTCTATCCGGATGAACGGATGAAAGTATACGCAAGCGTTATTGCGGTTTCCACGACAAATCGACGATCAGCGTAGCGCGTCGCCGATGTTCGGCCGTTGTCATGGTGGGCGTGTGGCAACCCGGCTTCCACCGATGAATTGCTTGTTTGAAAAAATGCTTTCACGGCGTGCGCTTGCGCGCGATCGGCCGTGGGGCTGCCCAGCGCTCGAAGCGTTGGCTGAAAACGGTGTTTTGGCTCGTGGTGGGATATAGGCAGGCTCGGGATGTGGCGACATCGCAAGGTGCGGCGTTGCGGGCCGCGGTCGCTAAGGTTAATGTGACATCGATTGATGTCAGAATAAACAGGTCGTTGCAACGGCCAGCGGGAGCAGCATGTTTCGATCCAAGCGACTTTCCGACGGCGCCCATGCCGTGATCACCGGGGCCGGTAGCGGTATCGGTCAGGCCTTTGCAGTAGCGCTGGCGGCCCGCGGCGGTGCGGTGGTGTGTTCCGATATCGATGCCGCACTGGCCGAGGCCACCGTCGCCCAGATCGAGGCGGCGGGCGGGCGTGCGCTGGCCACGGTCTGCGACGTCACCCGACTCAGCGACGTCGAAAAACTTGCCGACACCGCGATCGACTGGTTCGACGGCCGGCCCGATCTGGTCATCAACAATGCTGGCGTGGGCGCCGGCGGGGATGCGATCGGCGACATGTCCATGGACGACTGGCGCTGGGTGCTCGACATCAACATGTGGGGCGTGATCCACGGCTGTCACGTATTTGCTCCGATCCTGCGCGAAGCCGGCCAGGGCGGCATCATCAACGTGGCTTCCACTGCCAGCTTTGCCGCCGCGCCGCGCATGGGCGCCTATAACGCGAGCAAGGCCGCGGTACTGGCGGTGACCGAAACCCTGGCCGCCGAACTCGCGGATACGCCGATTCGCGTGACCGCGCTATGCCCGACGTTCGTACAGACCAACATCATGAAGGCGGGCCGGATCAGCGCGTCTTCGTCGAAGATCGCCGACAACCTGATGCGCTGGGGCGGGGTGTCGGCAGAAAGCGTCGTTAAGAGCGCGCTGGCCGGACTCGACCGCGGCCAGCTCTATGTGCTGCCGCAGTTGGATGCGCGTGTCGTATGGCGGCTCAAACGACTGTTGCCGACCGGCTATACAAAAGGCCTGGGTTTCATCAATCGTTTCACCGCGCAGGATCCGTCGGCCACGACCGCCCGCGACTGAGCGCGTGCCGATACGTCGGCGACGCCTGGCAGGCGGTGCCGCATTGCCCGCTGCGCGACGCCGGGCGTTGCCCATGCGTTCAAGGCTTCGCGATCGCCCGCCAGAGCATGTCGAACAGCACGTTGACCTGGTCGGTCAGCGGCGGCTCCTGCTGGCGCAGGCTCTGCATCTGGATCAGGCGCGCGAGTACGCCGTAGAAATAGTCGAGCAGAATGGTCTCGCTGACCTGGTCGTTGAGAATGCCGCGTTCGCGGCCTTCGGCGAGCACTTCGAGGAACAGGTTGGTCAGCCGCCGCTGCTGGTCTGTGACGTCGCGCCGCATCGCGCCCGGATAGACCGAGCCCAGAATCATGCGTGCGACCTTCGGATGCTGTTCGAAGAAGTCGAGCACCACCCAGAACACCTTTCGCAGCCGGTCCTTGTAGGTCTCGATACCGACGAGGTGATCGGTCATGCGCGCAGCCAGCGCATTCGCCCAATTCAGCACGCAGGCATCGAGCAGGGCCTGTTTGTCGCCGTAGTGGCGATAGATGGTCTGCAGCGAGGCGCGTGCCGCACGCGCGATTTCGTCGAGGCGCACTTCATGAAACGCGCGATCGGCGAACAGATCGAGCGCAGCCTGCTCGATCCGAGCCCGGGCGGCAGCGGTCGCGGGTTGCTTCCGGCTTGGTGGTGACGACGTGGAATCGCTCATGAGCGCTGCATTTTCAGGGTGTACACGAGATTACGCAAGTACGCCTGACAGAATAGAAAGTGAAAGTTTTGTTGACATCGGCTGATGACAAAGACTAACTGTATAACGTGAATGGTGCTATCGAGAGGTGGTGCCAGAGTGTAAATAAAATTACATGCATAGCTTCTTTGCACACGGAACAGTTCGATGACAGACGACAGGACACAGAGCGCCGCCGGGCCGAAGGCTGCATCAAAATCGGCGAAATCGGCGAAATCGGTGAAATCGGCGCGCGGCCTACGCGGCGCCAGCGGTCGTATTGCCATCGTGGCTGGTGTGCGAACGCCGTTTGCACGGATCGCGACCGCGTTTCGTGATCTGGACGCGGTGGATCTGGGCGCGATGGCAGCGGCTGAAGTGCTGGCTCGTACCGGGCTGGCGGCCAGCGAAGTCGAACAGGCGATTTTCGGCATGACGATCATGAAGCCGGAAGCGCCGTTCATTGCCCGTGAAATCGTGCTCGCGTCGGGTATGGATCCGCGTACCGATGCCTATTCCATCACCCGTGCCTGTGCGACCAGTTTTCAGACCGCCGCCAGCGGCGCCGAGGCCATCGCACTCGGCCATGCGAACGTGGTGATGACCGGCGGCACCGATTCCACCTCCGATATTTCGGTGCCGCTGTCCAAGCGTTTGGCCGATGCGTTGCGCGATGCGTCGCAGGCGAAGAGCAACGGCGAGCGCCTGCGTATTCTGTCGCGGCTGCGCCCGAAGGATCTCATTCCGCGCAAGCCCTCGATTACCGAGTATTCGACCGGCAAGACCATGGGCGAATCCGCCGAGCAGATGGCCAAGACCTGGGGCGTGACCCGTGCCGAGCAGGACGACCTGGCCCATGCGTCGCACAGCAACGCGGCGGCGGCATTGGCGGACGGTCGCCTCGACGCACAGCGCATGACCGCATTCGTAGCCGCGAACGGCAAAACGGTGCCGATCAGCGAGGACAACCTGGTACGAACGAACAGCGAGCGGTCCGGCTACGACCGGCTCAAGCCGATATTCGACCGGGCCAACGGCAGCGTGACCGCGGCCAACTCCAGCCCGCTGACCGACGGCGCGGCGGCGATGCTTCTGATGAGCGAAGAGCGGGCCAAGGCGCTCGGCTACGAGCCGCTGGCCTATATCCGCAGCTATGCGTTCGCTGCGAAAACGCCCGAGCTCGATCTGTTGATGGGCCCGGTACTGGCCGCGCCGCTGGCCCTCGAGCGGGCCGGGGTGTCGCTATCCGACCTCACGCTCATCGATATGCACGAAGCCTTTGCCGCGCAGGTAGAGGCCAACATCCGCGGCATGGAATCCAAGACCTATCTCAAGGACATGACCGGGCGCGGGCCGCTGGGCACGATCGATCGCGACATCCTCAACGTGAACGGCGGCTCGATTGCCTTTGGCCATCCGTTCGGCGCCACCGGCGCGCGCATCCTCATTCAGACCGCGCACGAGCTCAAACGTCGCGGCGGCGGGCTGGCGCTGACTACCGCCTGTGCGGCCGGCGGCATCGGTGCCGCGATGATTCTGGAACGCGACTGAGCGGCCCATCGGCCCCCGTCCACGATACGACTGCGAGCACAGCGTCATGAGCAACACCCCCCAACACGTATCGTCCAGCGCGACCGACGAAGTCTTCACGCTGGAAAAACGCGACGACGGCATCGTCATTCTTCGATTCGCGGTACCCGGCGCACGCCAGAACACCATCACGGCCGATTTTGCCGATTCCTTCGATCGTGCGTTGGACGCCATCGAGCACGACACGGAAGTGATCGGCGTGGTGCTCATCTCGGACACGCCAGGGTCGTTCCTGGCCGGGGCGGATATCGGTCTGTTCGATCAGGTCGAAAGCGCGGCCGAAGTGGAAGGCTTGTCGAAACGCGGCCAGGCCAGCTTCACCCGGTTGTCGAAACTGCATGTGCCGGTGGTGGCCGCGATCGAGGGCAGTTGTCTGGGCGGCGGTCTGGAGCTGGCGCTGGCCTGCGATGTGCGTATCGCGGCCGAAAGCCGCGCGACGACGCTTGGCCTGCCGGAAGTGATGCTCGGCCTGCTGCCGGCAGGCGGCGGCACCCAGCGTCTGCCCCGGCTGGTAGGGATCGCGACCGCGCTCGATCTCATGCTTACCGGGCGCAAGCTGCGGGCCATGCAGGCCAAGAAAATCGGCCTGGTCGATTCCGTGGTCGCCCCGGAAGCACTGCTTCTGGAGGCGATACGACAGGCTCGTATGGCCGGCAAGCGTTCGTCGACCGCGCGAGCCTCGCTGCTTCAGCGTGCCCGTGACCGGGTCAGCGGTGGCCTCGGCGGGTTGACGAATGCCGCCCTGGAAGACAACCCGGCCGGCCGGCGTGTGTTGTTCGACCAGGCCCGCAAGACGCTGCGTGCGAAGACGCACGGCCATTATCCCGCGCCCGAGCGCATCATCGACGTGGTCGCGACCGGCTATGCCCAGGGCATAAAGGCCGGCTATGCGGCCGAGGCGCGCGCCTTGGGTGAGCTGGCCTTGGGGGCGGTGTCCAAGGCGTTGCGCCATGTCTATCACGCCACCGAGTCGCTCAAGAAAGCCAGCTTCGTGGCCCGCAACGTCAAGCCGCGTGCGGTGGGCCACGCGGGCGTGCTGGGCGCGGGACTGATGGGCGCCGGGATTGCCACGGTCACCGTGGACAAGGCCGGTCTGCCGGTCCGGCTCAAGGACGTGAGCGACGACGGACTGGCCCGTGGCATGCAGCAGGTCCGCTCCTTCTACGACAAGCGGGTGGCGAAGAAGGCGATGACGCAGGCCGCGGCCGATCGCTGCCTGTATCAGGTCACGGCCACGACCGACTACAGCGGGATCGGGGCCGCGGATATCGTCATCGAAGCCGTGTTCGAGGATCTCGCACTCAAGCAGAGCATGCTCGCGGATGTGGAAGCCGCGGCGGATGCACGGGGTAACCCGGACTGCATCTTCGCGACCAATACCTCGTCGCTGCCGATCGCCGATATTGCTGCCCATGCCAAACGGCCCGAGAACGTGATCGGCCTGCATTATTTCTCGCCAGTCGAGAAGATGCCGCTGCTCGAGATCATCGCTACCGACAAGACGTCGAAGAAGACGATTGCCACCGCGGTCGCCTTCGGCAAGGCCCAGGGCAAGACGGTGATCGTGGTACGCGATGGGCCGGGTTTCTATACCACGCGCACGCTATCGCCGTATCTCAACGAGGCGGCCCGGTTGCTGGCCGAGGGCGCAAGCGTTCGTGCCATCGACGAAGCGCTGGTCGACTACGGTTTTCCGGTCGGCCCGCTGACCCTGCTGGACGAAGTGGGCGTGGATGTCGGTGTCAAGGTGGGCCCCATTCTGGAAGCGGCTTTCGGCGAGCGCATGGCTGCCCCCGATGCCTCGGCCAAGATGATCGATGCGGGCTATCTCGGGCGTAAATCCGGCAAGGGTTTTTACGACTACACGGCGAAAAAGAAGCAGGGCGGCAAGCGTCCGGTCAATGCCGAGCTGGCTACGCTGCTGGCGGACGATGAAAACGGCGGGCCTGCCCCAGGCGCGGCCGAGATCGTGGAACGCTGCACGCTGCTGTTCGTCAACGAAGCCGCGCACTGTCTGTCCGAGCGCATTATCGACGACCCCATGCAGGGCGATATCGGCGCGATCTTCGGCCTTGGTTTTCTGCCGTTCACCGGCGGCCCGTTTCGCTATGTCGATACGGTGGGCGTGCGTCGAATCGTCGATCGCCTGCAAGCGCTTGCCGAGCGCCACGGCCCGCGTTTTCGGCCGGCGCCCATCCTCAAGACCATGGCCCAGGCCACGTCCGATTCCCATCAAAGATTTTATCCGTAAGCACCGCTGTGCGCGTTGCCTCAATTTGTGAAATCAGCGCAGACACGCTTTACCCAACGACGCCACCAAGGCTCGGGAGCCCCAAAAATGTTTGAAAAACTCATGCACTGGATGCAGGCCAACAACGTGTTGCCGCGTATTTCCGATACCGAGCGCCAGGCGCTGGAAGCCGGCGATGTATGGATCGACGGCGAATTTTTCTCCGGGCATCCAGACTTCAAACGCATGCTGGACTCTCGCTATGGCCAGCTCAGCGCCGAAGAACAGGCGTTCATGGATGGCCCGGTCAACGAGCTGCTCTCGCGGGCCGACTGCAACGAGATTGCCCTGAGCCGGCGCGTGCCCGACGACATTATCGACTTTATGGCCGTGCAGGGCTTTTTCGGACTGATCATTCCCAAGGCCTACGGGGGCAAGGGCTTTTCGACGCTGGCGCGCTCGGCGGTCATGGCCAAGGTCACGCCGCACTCGGCGATTCTGTCGACCTATGTCGTGATTCCCAACACGCTGGGCGCAGCGGAACTGCTCGTCGAATACGGCACGGATGATCAGAAAGACCACTATCTGCCGCGGCTCGCGCGCGGCGAGTATCTGCCGTGTTTCGGGCTGACCGAACCCACGGCCGGCTCGGATGCGGCTTCGATTACGGCCGACGCCGAGGCGTTTCGCGACGACAACGGCGACGTATCGCTGCGGCTGAACTTCGCCAAGCGCTATATCACCCTCGGCCCGGTCGCCAATATCATATCGCTGGCCTGTCGGCTGCGCGACCCGGACAACCTGCTGGGCAAGGGCGAAGCACCGGGCATAACCGTGGTGCTCATTCATGCCGGCACGCCGGGTCTGAAGCAGGGCGATCGCCACGAGCCGATCGGCGAGGCGTTCCCCAACGGACCGCTGATCGGCGAGAACGTCGTGGTCAACGCCGACAATATTCTCGGCGGAAGAGATCAGGCTGGCGGCGGCTGGCGCATGCTCATGGAAAGCCTCGCAGGCGGGCGCATGGTGTCGTTGCCGGCATCGGCGGTCGGCGGCATGCGGACCGTGGCGGCCGCCACCGGCGCCTATTCGATGGTGCGCCAACAGTTCGGCCTGGCGATCGGCCGTATGGAAGGCGTGGCCACGCCCATCGGGCGGCTCAACGCGTTGGCCTATATGACCGAGGGCGCGCGCGTGCTGGGCTGTAGCGCGGTCGACGACGGCATCAATCCGCCGGTGGTCTCGGGCGTGCTCAAGGCCTACACCACCGAGCTGGCGCGCCAGTGCGCAACCGATGCGATGGATGTGTTTTCCGGCGCCGGCGTGATGCAGGGGCCGAACAACATCATCGGCCGCGGCTATTGCAGCGCGCCGGTGGCGATTACGGTCGAAGGCGCCAATATCATGACCCGTACGCTCATGGTGTTCGGCCAGGGCGCGATCCGTTGCCACCCGCATGCACTCGATGTCGTGCACGCGGTCGAAAACGACGATTCGGCCGCCTTCGCGAAAGGCATGCGCGGCTGGATCGGCCACTTCTTCGCCAATATGGGCCGCACGCTCGGCCACGGCCTCACGCGCGGCCTGTTCGTACGCGTGCCGGACGTCGACAAGGCGACCCGTCGCTACTACAAGAAACTCGGCTGGGCGGCCTCGCGCTTTGCCCTGTTTACCGATCTGGCGCTGTTCTTCGTGGGCGGCAAGCTCAAGATGCGCGGCAATCTCACCGGCCGCTATGCCGATGCCTTGGCATGGATGCTGATGGGCTTTTCCACGCTCAAGCGCTACGAGGCCGAAGGCCGCCAGCCGGAAGATCGTGTGCTCGTCGACTATGCACTGCGGCTGAGCCTGGCCAGGGTCCAGGACGCGTTTGAAGGCATTTATGAAAACTTCGAGGGGCCGCTCGGCACGGTGCTGCGTTGGGTGGCATTGCCACTGCTGCGGGTGAACCGGCTGGCACGGTTGCCCGACGATCGGTTGGCGGTGGCCTGTGCCGGCGTGTCTCAACGGCTGGATGCACAGAGCGAGCGCCTCAACGCCGATATTTTCATGCCCGAAAACAGCCAATCCGGCGTCGGGCGTCTGTTCGACGCCTTTCATCGGGTCAGCGAGGCCGCGCCACTGGTCGAGCGCATCAAGGCTGCACAGAAAGAAAACCGTCTGCCGGCAGGCGACCCCGACAGTCTGGCCGATGCCGCGCGTGACGTGGGTGTTCTCGACGGCGAAGAGGCCGCGCTCGTTACCGCGGCACGCCAGGCACGGCTGGCCGCCATCGACGTCGATGTGTTCACCGACGCACAGTTCTTCGACCGCGCCCAGCAGTCGACGGCCGATGATCGACGGCAGGCCGCTTGAGCCCATAGCCGCGGCTGGCAACGATGGCACGCTTAGCAGCCGCATCGAGCGGATTCGAGCCGAAGCACATAGGCGCGACGTGTCTTGGCGGCGATTCGGCCCGATGCGATCCTGGATGACTCGGACATGCAACAAGGCAACGCAGGCGCACGGATGAAAGACGACACGAAGGCTCGCCCCGCGAATACGCTGCTGGCCGGCGTTCGCGTACTCGATCTGACCCGCCTGTTGCCCGGTCCGCATGCCACCCAGCTGCTGGCCCAGCTCGGCGCCGAAGTGATCAAGATCGAAGAGCCGGGCGGCGGCGACTATGCGCGCACGCTGTCGCCCGCGTTGTTCGAGCAGGTCAACCGCGGCAAGGCATCGGTGACGCTGGATCTGCGTAAGGCAGACGGTGTGGCGGCGTTCAAGCGCCTGGTCGCCGACGCCGACGTGGTCATCGAATCCTTTCGTCCCGGCGTGATGGAGCGGCTTGGCTGCGGCTATGAAACGCTCAAGGCGAACAATCCGGCGCTGGTCTATGCCGCGCTCACCGGCTACGGCCAGAACGGGCCGCTGGCGGCGGCGGCCGGGCATGATCTGAACTATCTGTCGCTGTCGGGCGTGCTCGATCAGATCGGCCATGCCGGCGGACCGCCCGCGATTTCCAATGTGCAGATTGCGGATCTGGCCGGGGGCGCGCTCACCTGCGCGGTCGGGGTGTTGTCCGCCGTGATTGGTGCGCGCGCCAGCGGGCAGGGGGCCTTCGTGGATGCGGCCATGCTCGACGGTTCGCTGGCCTTGCAATCGGTCGCCATGGCCACGCGCAACCAGTTCGGCCAGACCCAGCCACGCGGGGCCGATACGCTCACCGGCGCGCTGCCCAATTATCGGGTCTATAAATGTCGGGACGGCCGCTATCTCGCGGTGGGCGCGCTGGAGCCCAAATTCTTTGCGCGGCTGCTCGACCGGCTTAACCCGGTCGGGGACAGGCAGGCACGCAGGTCCGACTCGAAACCGGATAGCTCGGCCAAGCCGAAAAACAAGCGCGCCCCGCGTATGGCCGGCTGGGCTGATCGCATCAACGCGGCCCTGGCCGATCCGCGCCGGGCGCGCCATCTCAGCAAGCCGGTGCACTGGGGCCTGGCCGCGCTGTTTCGTACCCGCACACGCGATGCCTGGCTCGAATTGCTCGCCGGCGCCGATGCCTGTACCACGCCGGTGCTTACGCTCGAAGAAGCGCTGGCCCACCCACAGGTGCAGGCACGCGACATGCAGCAGGGCGATGCGTTGGGATGCCCGTTGCGTTTCGACGGCACGGCCCGGGATGCGCTTGCACCGAGTCCTGCGCTCGGCGCGGACAACGAGCGGCTGCTCTAGGTTTGGGTTGGCTGGACACAGTGGCTAAACTGCCGGCCAGCACTTATTCAACAAGGATCGCTCATGTCGCTTACTGATTCGACGATGATGCCGCTGGGCAAGAAGGCCCCTGATTTCTCACTGCCGGATACCGTCTCCGGGCAGACGGTTTCGTTCGAGGACGTCGCCGGCGAGAAAGGCACGGTGGTGATGTTCATCTGCAATCACTGCCCCTACGTGCTGCATATCATCGACGAGATCGTGGCCGTGGCCAACCACTACCAGCCGCAGGGCATCGGCTTTGTGGCGATTTCGTCCAACGATATCGCCGAGCGTCCCGAGGACGGCCCGGAACAGATGCAGGTGTTTGCCGAAAGCCGCGAGTTCGCCTTTCCCTATCTCTATGACGAAAGCCAGGCCGTGGCCAAGGCCTACGACGCGGTCTGTACGCCGGACTTCTTCGTCTTCGATGGCGACGGCAAATGCGCCTATCGTGGCCAGTTCGACGAGTCGCGGCCGAAGAACGGCGTGGCGGTCACGGGCGCAGAACTGCGTGCGTCGCTCGATGCGCTGCTCGAAGGCGACATGATCCCCGAAGACGTCCAGGTGCCCAGCCAGGGCTGCAGCATCAAGTGGAAGGCCGCCTGATCCTCTGAAAGGAACGGCCATCCGTGAACGGGTCTTGTCGCGGGTGAGGCCTGGTCGCAGGCGAAAACGCCGGTACGCTTGATGCGACCGGCGTTTTTTTATCGGCTTACGACAGGCGTCGATGCATGCGCCTGCTCGACGCGGGCCGGCGTTTGAGTCTCCGGCGGTTTCAGCCGGGCATCAGCCGATTCATCACCCGCCAGTAGTTGACCGGCATGAGTCGGGAGATCGCCGAGATAATCTGGGCATCGATCCCGATCAGGCAACGGCCCTTGCCCTTGGCCAAATCATCGAGAATCTTGCGCGCGGCCTGGTCAGGGGTCGTACGGGCGAGCTTGTTGACGAAGTCGCCGGCGGCCTTTTCCTGATCATCGCTGCCGTCGGGCCCCACATAAAAACGCGCCGAATGCGCGATGCCGGTTTTTATGCCGCCCGGATGAACGCACATCACGTGCAGGCCGCTGTCGGCGGTTTCGTGGCGCAATGCCTCGGTAAAACCGCGAACCGCGAACTTGGTGGCGTTGTATGTGCCTTGCGTGGGCAGGCTGATCAGACCGAACACGCTGGAGACGTTGACCAGCGCGCTGCCCCGGTTTTTCTTTAGCGCCGGCAGAAAAGCCTTGGTGCCATGGACCACGCCCCAGAAATTGATGCCCATGATCCATTCGAAGTCTTCGTAAGTGGCGTCTTCGATCGTCTGGGAGTGGGCGACGCCGGCGTTGTTGACGACGAGATCCACCTGACCATATTCGGCGATCACCTCGTCGCGAAAGGCCTCGACCGCGGCGCGATCGGATACATCCACCGAGGCGGTCAGCACTGCGGCGTTGGCACATTTGCTGCGCGTTTGCTCCAACCCGCTCATGTCGACGTCGCACAGCGCCAGCCGGGCGCCGCGCTGCGCGCAGGTGGTGGCCAGACTGCGACCGATGCCGGAGCCGGCGCCGGTGATCACCACGACCTTGTTATTCAAATCCTTCATGCCTGTTCCTTGTCTTGAGCCGTCGGCGGTGGCCGTTATGCCTTTGTGCGCGCGTCGTGCCGGTATGGCGCTCACGATGGGCATGCGCCACCGGAGAACTGACAACGGTCGATGTCAAATTACGTTTGACAACAAATAATGTCAATATGAAGCAATGAGCAATGCATCTTCATCGTCGCCTGCCGACGGCAACGGACGTGCCTACGGGGGCCGCAGTCTCGACGAGCGTCGCAGCCGGCGACGTGCGCAATTCATCGATGCCGGTATCGCCGTTTACGGTCGTGACGGGTTTCGCGGGGCCACGGTCAAGTCGCTCTGCCGTGCGGCCGGGCTCACGGAGCGGTATTTCTACGAGTCGTTCGCCAACAGCGAAGCGCTTTTCGCCGAGGTTTATCGCACGCTTGTGCAGCGCCTGGAAGAGAACGTCGTTGCGGCCATCGATAATGCGCCCAGCGATGCCGAGGCGACCGCGCGGGCCGGCCTGCGGGTGTTTTTCGAAACGATGTATCACCAGCCCGGCACGGCGCGAATTCTGCTGATCGAGATTTTCGGTATCAGCGGCGAGATCGACCGCCTGTATCGGGAAACCACGCAGAACTTCACGCGTACGCTACAAGCCCTGGTCAGCAATATCTTCGTCCTCGGCGAAGACAGCGGCACCGATGCCGGCGTGCTGTCGACAGGCCTCGTGGGCTCGACCATTCATATCGCCATGTACTGGACGCTCAATCGCTATAGCGAACCGTTGGACGTGATCGTGGAATCGAGTCTGGCGTTGTATGTCGCCATGGCGCGTCAGGCCGATCAGGGTAGCGCCAGGCCCTAATCGCTTCGCCGCCGCGGACCGCGGCGCTTGTTGCGTTCGCGCAGGCGCTTCATCAAGCCATCACTCATCGATCTCGTGGCGGACTGGTAGTAAGCAAAAAAAACGGCGCGGTTATGACCGCGCCGTTGTGTCTCGATACCGGTATTGCGACCGGTCGTGAAATCAGTGGTGGGTGGCGTAGGCCGCCTCGGCGTCATCCACCAGCCCGTCCAGTTCGGCGAGCAGATGCGCGTTGTTCTGCTGCCAGGGGTGGAAGCTGTACTGGAAATAGCTCAGCCATTCCGGAACCATCCGGCGAATGAAGCCCTGCTTGCCCAGGGTGAAGTTGAGCATCTTCAGGTGGCCGCGCCAGCCTTCCTTGCGACACTTCTCGTCGGCCTGGGTCATCTGCCAGTAGAAGCTGAGCAGCACCGGCCAGAACAGGGCGGTGGCCAGGGTCATGGCGAAGGTACGTTCTGCCCAGTTGCGCGGGCCGCGGCCGATGCATTTTTCGTAGACGTCGTAGGCCACGGCCTTGTGCTCGACTTCCTCAAGCGCGTGCCAGCGCCACATGCGTTCGAAATCTTCCTGCGATCCGGACATCATCTCCGGATAGCGCAGCAGCATGTCGCCCATCAGCGCGGTGTAGTGCTCCAGCGCGATGGTCGCCGCCAGCGGCAGCGATTTCGGGCTGCGCTGCTTGATCCAGTCGAGCAGGTTCCAGGTGAACTGGTCGAGCTTATGGGCCGGCAGGCCGGCCTGCTCCATGAGCTCGTTGTATTCGATGTGCTCGCGCGAGTGCATGGCTTCCTGGCCGATGAACGCGGTCGCGGCCTTCTTCAGGTCGGGATCGGGAATCTGGTCGCGATAGCTGCGAACGGCGTCGATGAACATCCGCTCACCGGCCGGGAACAGCAGGCTCATTGCGTTCATGAACTGGGTGACGTTCGGGCCATGCTTGTGCCAATCGCAGATACGATCGGCCGGCGGCAGAAAGTGCAGGTCGCGCCGCTCGGGCATGACCGCGACATTCTCGCTGTGCGGGAATTCGCGCTGTGCGGCACTCGCGGGATTGTTTACGGCATCGGATGCGTTCTTGCTCATGGTGCCCTCCTTGGATCGGGGTCGCTAAGCCGTTTGAAACGGCGTGTTGTTGGTAAACCGGCCAGGCCTGAACGAACTAGGCGGCGTGGCTGGCATAGGCGGCTTCGGCGTCGTCGACAAGCTGGTCGATTTCGGCCAGCAGGCGCGCGTTGTTCTGTTGCCAGGGGTGAAAGCTGTATTTGAAATAGGCCAGATACTCGGGCAGCAGCTTGCGCAGATAGCCGGGCCGGCCGAGCATGAAGTTCGCCAGCTTCAGGTGGCCGCGCCAGCCGGCCTTCACGCAGGCCGGGTCGGCCGCGGCCAGCCGCCGGTAGAACAGCATCACGTGCGGCCAGAATGTGGCGGTGGTGGTCAGCATGATAGCGCTGCGCATGGCATAGGCCTTCGGGCCGCGGCCGACGCATTTTTCATAGACGTCGTAGGCCACCGCTTTGTGCTCGACTTCCTCGAGCGCATGCCAGCGCCACATGCGTTCGTAGTCCGGCTGCGAGCCGGCCATCTGTTCGGGGTAGCGCAGCAGGGTATCGCCCATGAGCGCAGTAAAATGCTCGAGCGCGATAGTCATCAGCAGCGGCGTGACCTTCGCGCTGTTGTTCTTCACGTACTCGGTATGCGCCCAGACCTGTGCATCCAGCTCGCTGGCCGGCAGCCCGGCAGCGTCCATGAGCCGGTTGTATTCGATATGCTCGCGCGAGTGCATGGCTTCCTGGCCAATGAATGCGGTCGCGGCCTTGCGCAGATCGGGGTCCGGAATCTCGTCGCGATAGGCACGCACGGCATCGATGAACATACGTTCGCCCGCCGGAAAGAACAGGCTCAGCGCGTTCATGAACTGGGTCACGTTCGGACCGGCCTGATGCCAGTCGCAGATCCGATCGCCCGGGGGGAGAAAATGCAGGTCGCGCCGCTCCGGCATGACCGGGCCGCTATAGCCGGTAAATTCCTGCTGCAGATCGATAGTAGTCTGGCTCATGAGAACCTCCTCAAGCGCGGGCGCGCGCTGCTTCGGTGGGCGAGTGGCTATTGCCGCGACCGGCCGTCGGCAGCGAGGCGTGGTTGGACTCGACAAATGCGCGGCAGTGCGCGGCAATCGTTTCGGCTTCGCTCTGAATGGCCCAATGCGCTGCATCGATGGTTTTGACGGTGAGCGCGTCAACCCAGCGTTCGAGCCCGGCCACGAATCCGGGGCCGACAAAGGGGTCGCGCTCGGGCACGATCACCTGGACCGGCATCTGGGCATGTCGAGCTCGCGGAGCGCGCAGCCGGGCAACAACGTTGGCCCGATACAGTGCGATGCCACGGGCGCCGTCGTTCGCCTGGCTGGGGTTGCGTGGCAGCTGCGAGTCTTCCATGCGTTCGACGATGGAATGCCAGCGACGCCCCAGACCCGCACGCCAGAGCAGCGAGGGCAGGCCAGGCAGATGAAACGCGAACACGTACCAGGATTTGCCGAGCTGCTTGAACAGGCCGGCGCGATCGCGCTGCCACTGCTGGCGCAGCCAGTGCCCGACGTGGTCCAGGCAGGGCCCGGAAATTGAAGTGAAGCTGGCGATACGCGCGGCCAATGCGGGATCGGTTGCCGCATCCCAGCTCTGGATTGAGCCCCAGTCGTGGCCGATAACGTGAACGGGCGCGTTCGGGCTGGCCCATTCGATCACGGCTGCGAGATCGGCAGACAGGTGGTCGAGCCTGTAGGCACGGGTCGCTGCCGGCGCGCTCGAGGCCCCGGCGCCGCGCACGTCGTAGCGGATACAGCGGTAATCCCCGGCGAGGTGAGCAACGACGCGGTCCCAGACGGCGTGGTTGTCGGGGTAGCCGTGCACAAACACGAGTACGGGCGCATCCGCTGGGCCTGCGACATGGCAGGCCAGATCCACGCCGTCACCCCGAACCCAGACGGGTTCGTCGGCATTGTTGGCGCTGCTGTCATGATGCGGCATTGGCCACGTCCGATGTAATAGTTACATCAAACGGTGTCACAAAGGCAGGGTGAAAGCAACTACGCCCGCACAACAGCCAGAACCGACAAGCGCAAGCACCCCTCGGCGGGGCCGCGCTGTTTCAAATCGATCAGGAAATGCTTTGCAGGTCAGCCTGGGGCGCCGGCACGCGGCCGTGGGCGCGCCAGTAAAACGCCGGGCTTATCGCGCGTCGTGCAGGTGTTCCATGAGCAGGGCGAGGCGATCGCCCAGGTGGCGATCGGCGGCCTTGCCCATGGCGCGGGCGACCTCCGGCAACACGGCCATTTCCACGAGCGGGCGGAAGCGCCAGACGATATCGGCGAGTTCCGGCATGTCTTCCTTGGGCGGCAGCTGGCCTTCGCCGTAGCGATCGAATACGTGGATGGCGACCAGGCGCACCATTTCGTCGGCGGCCTGTTCGACGTTGCGGCGCAGGTAGGCCACTACGTCCAGCATTTCTTCCAGCGGAATGCCGACGGCTACGAGTTCGGCGCCGGCATGCAGCATCCGCGGGCTGGGCACGCGATAACGCATGCCCTCGGGGCGGATCACGTCCAGATCGATCGCCTTTTTCAGCGCCGAGCGCGAGAACTGGCCGCCGAACTTCTTGAGCAGCTGCGGCATGGTGACGTAGTCGGGGACTTCGTCGGTCCACGGACTGGCCACGGCCGTCTCCAGCCCCAGCAGGCTGCCGATATCGTTACCGCGTTCCCAGCTGCCGATCAGCTCACCGATATTGGCCAGCGTATAGCCGCGTTCCAGCAAACGGTTGATGATACGAAGACGCGACAGGTGCGCATCGTTGTAGATGCCCTTGCGCCCGCGCCGCTCCGGCGGCGGCAGCAGGCCTCGATCCTGATAGGCGCGGATGTTGCGCACGGTGCTGCCAGTCTCGCGCGCGAGTGCGTCGATCGAGAATTCCGGCGGCACCTGGTCGCTCGCCTCGCCGTCGTCGGTGGTCTTGGAGGCACTTGTCATGACGAAAGGATAGCCCGGCAGGCGATTGCCGTCATCCGCGGCGTGCTGTAGCGCGCTCGCGTCGGGCTAGGCACAGCGCGCGGTGCGTGCTGCACGATAGGCCGCGATTTCCTCGATGGTCAGAATCGGCAGGCCATGGGCTTCGGCATAGCGCTGGATATCGTCATTGCCGGCCATGGTGCCGTCGTCGTTCATCAGTTCGCAGAGCACCGAAGCCGGGCGCAGGCCGGCCAGGATCGCCAGATCCAGCGAGCCTTCGGTATGGCCGCGGCGTTCCAGCACGCCACCGGCGCGCGCGCGCAGCGGAAACACATGGCCGGGGCTGACAATACGGCGCGGCCCGTCGATCGACTCGAGCGCGGCGGTGATCGTGCGTACGCGATCGATCGCGGAAACGCCGGTGGTCACGCCTTCCGCGGCTTCGATTGATACCGTAAAGCCGGTGCCATGCCGTGCCTGGTTGTCGCGCACCATCGGCTCGAGTTCGAGCGCATCGGCGCTGGCCTGATCCAGGCACAGACAGACAATGCCGCTGCCGTTGCGGATCATGCGGACCATGGTTTCGGTCTTGAGGTTGTCGGCGGCGGCGACGATATCGGCTTCGTTTTCACGATCGGCGTCGTCGAGCAGCAGCACCGGGTCGCCGGCACGAAACGCGGCGATAGCGGCGGCCAGGCGCGGGTGGTTGTGGAAGTCGTGTTGGGGCATGAAACGTCCTCTTTGCTGAGTCAACGTTTCAGGGCGACAGGCGCGATAGGCGTGCCCCTGCGCGGTGGCCGCCGTGCGTCTTCTTTCATCCGGACTGTGACCGTCGGCTCTGGCATCGCACCAGATCTGCTGACCCTCGACCATCGGTCGAGGCGCTCGCGGGCTCGTCGCTAACGACATACCGCCGGTGGGGAATTTCGCCCCGCCCTGAAGACGGCCGCAAGTATAGCCGATCGCGCCGTTGTCCGACAGATCGGTTGGGCGCCGGGTCGCATGCGCCATCCACAGGCCCTACTATTTCGCCTCGTTCAACCACTGCAATCATGCGCATGCAATTCGCCAGCAAACTGCCGGCCGTGGGCACCACCATCTTCAGCGTGATGAGTGAACTCGCCGTCCGGCACAATGCCGTGAACCTGGGCCAGGGCTTTCCCGATTTCGAGCCGCCGCTACGCCTGCGCGAGGCGCTCGCCCGTGCGGTGGCCGACGGCCGTAACCAGTACCCGCCCGGTATCGGCGTGGCCGCGCTGCGTGAGCAGATCGCGGCCAAGACGAACGCCCTGTACGGGCGGGCCACCGACCCCGACACCGAAGTCACGGTGACCTCCGGGGCCACCGAGGCGATATTCGCTGCCATTGCGGCCACGGTGGGCGCCGGCGACGAGGTTATCGTGCTCGACCCGGCCTACGACTGTTATGTGCCGGCCATCGAACTGCAAAACGCACGTGCCATCCGGGTGCCGCTTACCCGGCCCGATTTCGCGATCGACTGGCAGCGGGTCGCCGATGCCATCGGCCCGCGTACCCGGATGCTCATCGTCAACTCACCGCATAATCCCACCGGTGCGGTGATGAGTGCGGCCGATCTCGATCGGCTCGCCGAGCTGCTGCGCGATACGTCCATCATCGTGCTGTCGGACGAGGTGTATGAGCACATGGTCTTCGACGGCCAGGCCCATCAGAGCGTGGCCCGTCACGACGAGCTGGCCGCGCGCAGCTTCGTGATCAGCTCCTTCGGCAAGACCTATCACTGCACCGGCTGGAAGATCGGCTACTGCGTGGCGCCGCCGCAGCTGACCGCGGAGCTGCGCAAGGTGCATCAGTATCTGACGTTTGCCAGCTTTGCACCCGCGCAATGGGCGCTGGCCGACATGCTCGCCGAAGAGCCGGCTCACCACCTGGAATTGGCCGATTTCTATCAGGCCAAGCGGGATCGGTTCCGGGCGCTGCTTGCCGACACGCCGTTGACGCTGCGCGACGTGCCCGGCGGCTATTTTCAGCTGGTCGACTATTCCGCGGTGCGCGACGTCGACGATGCAACGTTCGCGCAATGGCTGGTTAAAGAGGTCGGCGTGGCCGGGGTGCCGCTGAGCCCGTTTTTTCAAACGCCTCCGGACACGCGCCTGCTGCGCCTGTGCTTTGCCAAGAGCGATGCCACGCTCGTCGCCGGTGCCCAACGGCTTGCCGCGATCGAGATATAAAGCCGGTTTGCATGCCCATAAAAAAGCCCCGGCCGAGGCCGGGGCTAAAGTTCACGAGGGGCGCCCTCGTTGAACGGGTATGGAGGTTTTTATTTCGCGGTTATAGGAATTCAGGTCGTGGTGTTGCTGCTTTGTGTGGCACCGCCGCTGGCTTCCAGCGCCTCGGCAGCCGCGATATTCGTGCCTTCCGGGAAAAAGCTCGTCGACGGCACGTTGTTCGCCATCGGGCTCACGCTGTTGGGCGTCAGGTAGGCGATATTGTGGATCTGTGCCGGTGTGCGCGAGAACGTGATGCCGCTACCGTCGGTGGGGACGATGTTGGTTGCATCGTAATTCATGCCGTAGATCGAAACGCTGTTAACGCCGTCACCGGTGATGCCCTGGTCGAGATCGTCTTCGCCGTCGAGGCTGTCGCGAGCCCCGGAAATGGCGTTTATCACGGCGCCGAGCGGCAGGGTCTGGTCGCCTTCGCTGGTATTGAAGGTCACGGTTTCGCCGTCTTCCGCACGCGCCGTAAGAATCGTGCGCACCAGGCCCGCGTGATAACCCTCGACCGAGAGTATGCCGGCGGCTGCGGTCAAAAAGTCGCGATTACGCAGGAACTGGGCGCCGCCCTTGTAAGCCGTCACGCCGACGTCCTCGAATATGAAGGCCCCGATAAGGAAGCCAAGCGGGCTGGCGTACGGGTTGAACGTCGCGGTCGCACCGCTGCCGATCACGCCGGCGCCGCGCAGGGCCGCGGTTGCGGCGAAGTCGAACGAGCTGCTCAGGTTGATCGTCGGACGGGCGATCAGCCCGCCGGCCTGGGACAGCCCCGAGCGCAGGAACTGCACGTGATCGAGCTCGTCGGAGGCGATCTCGGCGGCATAACGGCCGATCAGGCCTTCGCCGGTGAAGTTGACCGCACCCTGCTGCGGGAAGGTGACGGTACCGGCGGGCATGCCGCCATCGCTGCCACTCGTATCGGAGGCCTGCAGGCCGGAACCGGTCACGGCGCCCAGATAGTATTCGGCTTCCAGGTATTCGAGGTTGAGCGCGAACTGCAGCACGGCAGCGTCGCTGGGTGCGTTCGCAAACAGATCGTTATTGCCGGCGTTGTTGGACTGGGCATTCGCAAAGCCGTCGTTGTCGCTGCAGGCTGCCAGCAGCGAACTGCCGACCAGGCCGGCCGAGAACATGCCGGCATTGCTCAGAAACCGCCGCCGCGAGTTGCTGATGGGTTTGCCCGTCGTGCCGCTGATGATTTCGACCGGGCTTTGTTGTTCTGTCTTAGCGTTTTGGTCTGCCATGAGCTGAATCCCTCTGGTTTGTGGAAATCGGTGTTGCAACCGATGGACAAGGCATGGCCGACGTGCGCCGTGTTAATACTTGCTCTGGGTGTCAGCGTACGGTAACGGCAATAGCCCCATGACCGACGCTAGCACAGCCAATCCGCGAGTCGAGGGCAGGGCGGGATGCGCGGGTGCTGTCTTTAGGCGATTCTACGCTCGCCCATTTGGGCATTATTTACCAAGCGCATGATAATTAAGATTTTTGCAGACGCGTCGTCAGGCATCTCGGCGTCGATTAAATATTCGTGACGGGGCGTGGATTGCCTGCGGGATGGCTGCGATTGCGCGATTTATGCCCGCGTCCAGCGCCGGTGCAGGGCAAGGTGCTCGGCAATTCGTGCCCGTGCGGGCACTTAATCCTGTGTTGCCCACATGGGCGCTTTAATAGACAATGCACGGCCTTTGTCAAGCCGCGTCATAGGATTGTCGATGCCTGCACGCCGTGATCTCGCCAACGCCATCCGTATTCTGTCGATGGACGCCGTCCAGCAGGCCAACTCCGGCCATCCGGGCATGCCCATGGGCATGGCCGATATTGCTGAGGTGCTGTTCAACGACTACATGAAGATCAATCCGGGCAATCCGGACTGGGTCGATCGTGATCGTTTCATTCTGTCCAACGGGCACGGTTCCATGCTGCAGTACGCGCTACTGCATCTGACCGGCTATGACGTATCGCTCGACGACATCAAGAATTTTCGTCAGCTGCATTCCAAGACCCCGGGTCATCCGGAGAATTTCATGACCCCGGGTGTGGAAACCACCACGGGCCCGCTGGGCCAGGGGCTGGCCAATGCCGTGGGCATGGCGCTGGGTGAAGCCGCGCTGGCAGCGCGTTTCAATCACGCCGATGCGACGCTCGTGGATCATTACACCTGGTGCTTCGCGGGCGACGGCTGTCTTATGGAAGGCATCTCGCACGAGGCCTGTTCGCTGGCCGGCACGCTCGGGCTGGGCAAGCTGATCGTCTTCTACGACGACAACGGCATTTCGATCGACGGCGAAACCCAGGGCTGGTTCACCGACGACACGCCGGCCCGCTTTGAAGCCTATGGCTGGCAGGTGGTGCGTAACGTGGACGGCCACGACGCCGACGAGATCAAGACCGCCATTGAAACCGCGCGCCAGGAAACCGGCCGTCCGACCCTGATCTGCTGCAAGACCGTGATCGGCTGGGGCTCGCCCAACAAGCAGGGCACCGCCGGCGTGCACGGCGCCGCGCTAGGCGACGAAGAGATTGCCGCCGCGCGTAAGCAGATCGGCTGGGCCGACGAAACGCGCTTTGCCGTGCCGGACGATATCTATGCGGCCTGGGACAAGCACGATCGAGGCGCGACCGCCGAGAAGAACTGGCAGGACGCCCGTGCGGCCTATGCGGCCAAATACGCCGACGACATGGCCGAGTTCGAGCGTCGCATGGCAGGCCAGATGCCGCGCGACTGGCCGGCACAGTGCCGTGCCTTCATAGAAAAGGTACAGGCCGAGGGCAAGCGTACGGCCACGCGCAAGTCGTCGAAGGCGGCTATCGAAGCCTATGCGGCCCTGTTGCCGGAACTGATCGGCGGTTCGGCCGATCTATCCGGGTCGAACGGCACCGATTTCAAGGGCCATGTGCCGATCAGCGCCGGCGACTACAGCGGCAACTACGTCTACTACGGCGTACGCGAGTTCGCCATGACCGCGATCACCAACGGCCTGAGCCTGCACGGCGGCTTCACACCGTTCGGCGCGACCTTCCTGACGTTCTCCGACTATGCCCGCAACGCGGTGCGCATGGCTGCGCTCATGCGCTCGCGCAACATATTGGTCTATACCCACGACTCGATCGGGCTGGGTGAAGACGGGCCGACCCATCAGTCGGTCGAGCATATTGCCAGCCTGCGCCTGATACCGAACCTGCATGTCTGGCGTCCGGGCGACGATGTGGAAACCGCGGTCGCCTGGCAGGCCGCGATCGAGCGCGAGAACGGGCCGACCGCGTTGGCGCTGTCGCGCCAGGACGTCGATCACCAGCCGCGCGATGCCGCCCAGGTGGCCGCCATTGCGCGCGGCGGTTATGTGCTCAGCGAGCCCGAGGGCGAAGCGCAGGCACTGATCATCGGTACCGGCTCCGAGCTGGAAATGGCCGTCGCTGCCGCCGATCGCCTGGCTCAGGAGGGCGTGGCTGTACGCGTGGTTTCCATGCCCTGTATCGAAGCCTTCGATGCCCAGGGCGCCGACTATCGCGAATCGGTGCTGCCGGCGACGATCGCTGCGCGCGTGGCGGTCGAGGCCGGGGTCAGCGACAGCTGGTATCGCTTTGTTGGCGCCACCGGGCATGTGGTCGGCGTGAACGATTTCGGCTCGTCGGCCCCGGCCGGCGATGTCTATGCCGATATGGGCGTGACCGTCGACAGCGTGGTCGACGCCGTGCGCGCACAGCTGGGCTGAAGCCCGGCCCGTATTCAATTCATGTTCTTACTGGCCGCACCGAAGCGGCCAGACCGTTAGTAAAGAGGTAGCTATGGCAGTCAAAGTCGGGATCAACGGTTACGGTCGTATCGGGCGCAACGTGCTGCGTGCGCTGTATGAGTCGGGCCGCAATGGCGAAATCGAGATCGTTGCCATCAACGATCTGGGTGACGCCGAGGCGAACGCCCATCTCACCCAGTACGACACCGCCCACGGTCGTTTCCCGGGCGAAGTGTCGATCGAAGGCGAGCACATGGTCGTCAACGGCGACAAGATCAAGGTGCTGGCCGAGCGCAACCCCGCCGATCTGCCCTGGGGCGAGCTCGACGTCGATATCGTGATGGAATGCACTGGCCTGTTCGCCAGCAAGGAAAAGGCCAGCGCACATCTGGAAGGCGGCGCCAAGAAGGTGCTGATTTCTGCGCCGGCCGGCGATATCACCACCGTGGTTTACGGCGTCAATCACGACACCATTACCGCCGACGACAAGGTGATCTCGAACGCCTCCTGCACGACCAACTGCCTGGCGCCGCTGGTCAAGCCGTTGCACGACGCCTTCGGCATCGAATACGGGCTGATGAACACCATCCACTCGTATACCAACGACCAGGTGCTCACCGACGTTTATCACAAGGATCTGCGTCGTGCCCGCAGTGCCACCCAGAGCATGATTCCGACCGCCACCGGTGCGGCCAAGGCCGTGGGCCTGGTGCTTCCGGAACTCAACGGCAAGCTCGACGGTTTCGCCGTGCGCGTGCCCACGATCAACGTCTCGATGGTCGACCTGACCGCGCAGGTGTCCAAGGACACCACGGTCGAAGAAGTCAACGCCGTGCTCAAGAAGGCTGCCGAAGGACCGCTCAAGGGTGTGCTCGCTTACAGCGAAGCGCCGCTGGTCTCCAGCGACTTCAACCACGATCCGGCCTCGTCGACGGTGGACGGCCCGCTGACCAAGGTCGCCGGCGGCAAGCTGATCAAGGTCTGCTCCTGGTACGACAACGAATGGGGTTTCTCCAACCGCATGCTTGATACCGCGCTGGCCCTGGCCAAGGCCGGTTAAGCAGGACTACGAGACGCAGGAGCGCGACATGACTGCCATGCTCAAGATGCAGGACGTGGATCTGGCCGGTAAACGGGTGCTGATCCGACAGGATCTCAACGTTCCGTTCGCCAACGGCGAGGTCAGTTCGGCCGGCCGCCTGAAGGCGTCGGTGCCGACCATTCAGGCCGCGCTCGATGCTGGCGCCCGGGTGATGGTCATGTCGCACCTGGGTCGTCCGAAGGAGGGGCAGCCCGACAACGACCATAGCCTCGCCCCGGTGGCCCGCTATCTCGGCGAATTGTTGCGCCGCGACGTGCCGCTGGTCAGCGACTGGCTCGACGGCGTGAACGTCGGCGAGGGCGAGATCGTGATGTGCGAGAACGTGCGCTTCAACGTCGGTGAAAAAGCCAACGATGAAGGACTCTCGCGCAAGATGGCCGCTCTATGCGACGTGTTCGTGATGGACGCTTTCGGTACCGCCCATCGGGCCCAGGCATCGACCGAAGGCGTGGCCCGTTACGCGCCGGTGGCCTGTGCGGGGCCGTTGTTATCGGCCGAGGTGGAAGCGCTGGAGGCGGCGCTGGGCGATCCGGCGCGACCGCTGGTGGTGATCGTGGGGGGGTCCAAGGTCTCGACCAAGCTCGAACTGCTGGAAAGCCTCGCCAACGTCGCCGACCAGCTGATCGTGGGCGGTGGTATCGCCAACACCTTCCTTGCAGCGGCCGGTCACAACGTGGGGGCGTCGCTGCACGAGCCGGATCTGGTGGGCGCGGCGCGTATGGTGGATCGCGAAATACGTCGCCGCGGCGGCGAGATTCCGTTGCCGACCGATGTGGTCACGGCCACGGAGGTTTCGCCCGAGGCCCATCCCGAGGTGCGCCCGGTGACCGAGATCGAGGATGACGAGATGATTCTCGATTTCGGCCCGGAAAGTCGGGATCGTATCGCCGAGATTCTCAAGGACGCCGGCACCATCGTCTGGAACGGGCCGCTGGGCGTATTCGAAATCGACCAGTTCGGCGGCGGCACACACGTGCTGGCACGGGCGATCGCACGCAGCGAAGCGTTCTCGATCGCCGGCGGAGGCGACACGCTTGCGGCGATCGAGAAATACCGTATCGAAGAGGAGGTGTCTTATATCTCCACCGGCGGCGGCGCCTTTCTCGAGTTTCTGGAAGGCAAGACGCTGCCCGCGATCGCTGTGCTGGAGCAACGCGCCGCCGATTGAACGGCCGGCGCAATGAAGCAACGCCCGGCCCCTGCGCCGGGCGTTTTTATTGAAAAGGCGTTTCATTTCCACGACACTGAAGGTCTGGTCGCTACCGCGATCGATCTGATTTACAACCGCGATTCACGTTTATGACCACGCAATTCACCGGCACCGACCGCTACGTCGCCACAGACGACCTCAAACTTGCGGTGAATGCGGCCGCGACAGTGCAACGGCCGTTGCTGATCAAGGGCGAGCCGGGTACCGGCAAGACCATGCTGGCCGAAGAAGTCGCGGCAGCGCTGGACAAGCCGTTTTTCCAGTGGCATATCAAGTCGACCACGAAAGCCCAGCAGGGGCTTTACGAATATGACGCCGTCTCGCGGCTGCGGGATTCGCAGCTCGGCGATGAGAAGGTGCACGATATTGCCAACTACATCGTGCCGGGGCCGTTGTGGGAATGCTTCACCTGCGACACGCAGCCGGTATTGCTCATCGACGAGATCGACAAGGCCGATATCGAGTTCCCGAACGATTTGCTGCGAGAGATCGATCGCATGGCCTTTGATGTCTACGAGACGCATCAGACCATCGAAGCCCGTCATCGTCCGATCATCATCATCACCTCGAACAATGAAAAGGAACTGCCGGACGCCTTTCTGCGTCGCTGCTTCTTCCATTTCATTTCGTTCCCGGACAAGGGCACGATGCGCGAAATCGTCGATGTCCACTTCCCGAACATCAAGAAGAACCTGCTTTCGGATGCGATGGACCTGTTCTTCGACGTGCGCGACGTACCGGGCATCAAGAAGAAGCCGTCGACATCAGAGCTGCTCGACTGGTTGAAGCTGCTGCTGGCCGAGGATATTCCGGCCGAGGCACTGCATTCCAAGAATGCCCGCGACGCGCTGCCGCCGCTGCACGGCGCGCTGCTGAAAAACGAGCAGGACGTGCATCTGTTCGAGCGCCTGGCGTTCATGACGCGCCGCGGCTAAAAGCCGCGCGCGCCGAATCCGCGGCCTGCCATGCTGATCGAATTCTTCTACGAACTGCGCGACGCCGGCCTCAAGCCGTCGGTGACCGAGTACCTGACGCTGCTGGAGGCGCTGGATCGCCACGTCGGCGGCATGAGCGTAGAGAATTTCTACTATCTGTCGCGAGCGACCCTGATCAAGGACGAGACCAAGTTCGATCGCTTCGATCAAGTGTTCGGCCATTACTTCGACGGTATCCAGGCCGCGACCGAGGACCTGACCACCGATATTCCGGACGAATGGCTCGAGCGCATGAAGCAGCTCGAGCTTAGCGACGAGCAGAAGGCCCAGATCGAGGCCATGGGCGGCTGGGACAAGCTCATGGAAACGCTCAAGAAGCGTCTCGAAGAGCAGGGCGAACGCCACGAAGGCGGCAGCAAATGGATCGGCACGGCCGGCACCTCGCCGTTCGGCGCCTATGGCTACAATCCGGAAGGCATCCGTATCGGCCAGGACGGCTCGCGCCATCGGCGCGCGGTCAAGGTCTGGGACAAGCGCGAATTCGCCAATCTCGACGGCTCCCAGGAGATCGGCACCCGCAATATCAAGATGGCGCTGCGCAAGCTGCGGCGCTTCGCCCGCACCGGCGCGGACGAAGAGCTGGATATGGAGCGCACCATTCGTGCGACCGCCAAGAATGCGGGCAATCTCGATCTGCATATGCGCCCCGAGCGGCGCAACGCGGTCAAGCTGCTGATCTTCTTCGACGTGGGCGGTTCAATGGACGACCACGTCGCCACCGTCGAGTCGCTCTTCTCGGCCGCAAGGGCCGAGTTCAAGCATCTTGAATACTACTATTTCCACAATTTCCCCTACGAGGGGCTGTGGCGCGATAACCGTCGCCGTCGTACCCAGCAGCACGCGACCTGGGACGTTTGTCATACCTACACTTCCGACTACAAAGCGATCTTTGTCGGCGATGCCACCATGAGCCCCTACGAGATCGCCTATCCGGGCGGCTCGGTAGAGCACTGGAACGCCGAAGCAGGCGCGGTCTGGCTGCAACGGCTGCTGGAGAGTTTCCCGAACGCGGTCTGGCTGAACCCGGAGCCGCGTCAGCGCTGGGACTACACGCCGTCGATCCAGATGACCCGCGAACTCATGGACGATCGTATGTACACGATGACCCTGGACGGGCTCGAAGCGGCGATCGAGCAGCTGGCCGACTGAAGCCGCGGGCTCGGCGACTGTCGATAAGTCGCGCTATCGACATCGTTTTCGCGCTATCCTTGCCCGCGCCTGCGCGCTGCTTTCGTCGTGATGACCGCCATATCTGAATCGCCATCGTTTGGCCGTGTCGGCCGCCGCATTGTCAAGATTGCGTTGAGCGCGATCGGGGCGGCGTTGTTGCTGGTGCTCGCCGCCAACGCCTGGGTGGTCTCGGCCACCCGTGCCTTCATTGTCGAGGACATGGGTCGGCTGAGCGTGCACGACGTGGGCGTGGTTCTGGGTACGAGCCCGTTCACCCGCCACGGCAACCGCAATCTGCTGTTTACCCATCGCATGATGGCTGCGGCCGAACTGTACGCGGCGGGGCGGGTACGCCATCTGCTGCTGTCCGGCGCGAATCCTGATCGCACCTATAATGAGCCGCGCAAGATGTACCAGGCCCTGCGTCGCCTGGGCGTGCCGGACTCTGCGCTGACGTTCGATTTTGCCGGGTTTCGTACCCTGGATTCGATCGTGCGCGCGCAACAGGTGTTCGGGCTCGATCGCTTCGTGATCGTGTCGCAGCGATATCACGTCTATCGGGCGCTTTTCATCGCCCGCTACAACGGCGTCGAGGCGATGGCCTATATCCGGCCCCAGGAGGATCGGCGTCAGCCGCTGCGTGCCGAGGCCCGCGAGTATCTGGCCCGATTCAAGGCCGTGGTGGATCTATTCCTGTTGGCCAAGGGGCCACGTTTTCTCGGGCCGCAGCGGCATATCGACATCAACGAGGCCGAACCGGTGTTCGATTTCGTCGTGCGCGATAACGAGATCGCGCCGGTTTACGGAGTGCCACGCCACTGGCCCAGCATTCTGGTCGTGCCGCGCCCGCCAATGGCCTATCCGGACCAGCGCGCCCAGGCGCGCGAGAACGCCGACACTGAACCCCGCGAACGCGCCGAACAATCGCCTCAGTGATCGGCGGGTTCGAGTTCCCGGGGCTTGGCCGCCGGCTCTCGGGCCAGCCTTCGCGCTGCGGTCTCCGTAATAAGGCCACGCAGCGCCGCGTCGACCAGGGGAGCCCAGTCGCGATCGGCCCTATGGGTTTCGGGGTGGCGCAGCACGCACTCGTAATGGCCGGCTACGAATGCCATCACCATATCGCTGGCGTCGCGTGCGGACAGCGGCGGATGCAGCAGGTCGAGCTGATCGATTTCGCTGCATAGCGACAGAATGACCTCGCGGGCGTCCTCGAACATTGCCCGCATGAGCGCATCGGCCGGATGGCCTTCGTCCGTGACCTCGCAGCGGTGCATGACGATATGACAGACTCGCCGGTGGCGCGGGTCGTTGCCCAACCGTTCCAGGCCATGACGCATGACCTCGCGCAGAAGCCATAACGGCTCGTTGCCCGGGATATGCTGGCTCAGGCACTCGCGCAGATCTCGTAGCGGAAGATGCGTGCGCGCGACCATCGCCTCGAGCAGGGCCCGTTTGTCGGCAAAATGCCAGTAGATCGCCCCGCGGGTGACCTGCGCGCGCCGGGCGATGCGGTTCAACGAGGTCTGAGACACGCCGCGTGCCTGCATCTCGACTTCGGCCGCGTCGAGTATAGTTTCTCGTGTCTGGGCCGATTCGTCCTTGGTCCGTCTTGCCATGGGGGCGTCATCCCGGCGTGATCATATGGAAATCATACCCGAAAAGTTTTGAACATACATACGCGAATGTATGTATACTTAATGCTATATTCAGCTAGCTCTTCCGGCCCCTTCGGTAATACCTCTATGCGCTACCCCCTGTCTGCGCCCGCGCGCCGAGCTTCGATTGGCCTGCGTTTTTCTTGTGTAATCGTTTTTGCCTGCGTGCTCGCTGCCTGTGGTAGCGGCGGTGACGGCGAAGGCGGCGGTCAGCAGGCAGGCCAGCAACAGCAGCCGCCTGTCTCCGTGGACGTTAAGACGGTGATTCCGCACACCGTGGATATCATGTCCGAATATCCGGGCCGCGTGCGCGGGCGCCGTACCGTGGAAGTGCGTGCACGCGTCGAGGGCATTCTGGAAAAGCGCTTCTATAACGAAGGCGAGATCGTCGAGCAGGGCGACATGCTCTTCACGATCGATCCACGACCGTTTCAGGCCGTGGTCAACCAACGCAAGGCCGAGCTTTCCAGCGCGAAGGCCTCGCTGAATCAGGCCCAGCGTAACTGGGCACGCGTGCGTCGCCTGTATGAAGTGGACGCGGTCAGCGAAGCCGAGCGCGACGATTCGCTGTCGCAGCTGGAAACGGCGCGGGCCTCGGTTGAACAGGCGCAGGCCAATCTCGACGCGGCGCAGATCGACCTCGGCTATACCCGGGTCGAAGCGCCGTTGACCGGCGTTACCAGCCTGCGTGACGTCGACGAGGGGGCGCTTGTGAGCAGCGGCACCCAGCTGACCACCATTACGCAGCTCGACCCGGTGCAGGTACTGTTCGCTCTGCCCGAAGACGACGCCATCGCCCGTAACAAGGCATTGGCAGCCATGGGCGCGCAGCGCACCAGCGAACGAACCCGCGAGGCCACAATCATCCTGCCCAACGGCGATGAATTTCCGGCCAAGGGCGTGGTGGACTTCACCCAGAGCACCATCAACCCCGAAACCGGCACGGTACAGCTGCGGGCGGTGGTGGAAAATGCCAACAATGCGCTCATGCCGGGGCGCTATGTGCGCACACGCATCCGACTGGATACGCGTCATAACGCGGTTGTGGTACCCAACGTGGCGGTATCAGACGGCGAGCAGCAGACCCAGGTGTTTGTGGTGGGCGACGACGGCAAGGCCAAGGCCGTGAAGGTTCAGCTCGGCCCGGATGTGGAAAACGGCCGCCTGGTCGAGTCGGGTCTGTCGGGGGGCGAGCAGGTGATCGTCTCCGGGCTGGGCCAGCTCAAGCCGGGTGCGCCGGTCAAGGTCAAATCCGAGCAGGAAGAGCCGGCGAATGCGCCGGGCCAGGGTGCAAAGGACGACGCCGGGAAGTCGCAGTCGAACGATGACGATCAGCCCGTGGGCCAGTCCGCCGAGGTGCGCCACGGCGACAACGACAACGCGGTGGTCGGTATCGACACGCAGGACCTGCGCCTGAGCCCGCGCGAACCGCTCCAGGGCATGAATCAACCGCGTGCTTCGTCGGGGGCGCGCCAGGCGTATCGCACCGATGACGCCTATGCCGCCAACGTCGGTCGGGGCAGCTGAAGATGATTTCTCGCTTTTTCATCGAGCGGCCGGTATTCGCCACCGTTCTGTCGATCGTGATCACGCTCGCCGGCCTGATGGCCATGCGCGGGCTGCCGATCGCGCAGTATCCGGACGTCGTGCCGCCGGAAGTCGTGGTCCAGGCCACCTACCCGGGCGCCAGCGCCGAGGATATCGCCGAGACGGTGGCCGCGCCGCTCGAGCAGCAGATCAACGGCGTTCAGGACATGCTCTACATGACGTCGACGGCGTCGGATGCGGGCACCCTGCAGATATCCGTGTCGTTTGCGATCGGTACCGATCCCGACCAGAACACGATCAACGTCAATAACCGGGTACAGGCAGCGCTATCGCAGCTGCCGCAGACCGTACGCAACACCGGCGTCCAGGTCGACAAACGCTCGAGCAACATCCTGACGGTGCTCACGCTGTTCTCGCCGGATCAGACGTTCGATACGACGTACATCAGCAACTATGCCCTGGTAAACGTGATCGACGCGCTCAAGCGTATCGAGGGCGTGGGCGACGCACGACTGTTCGGTACCCAAGACTATTCGATGCGGGTCTGGCTCGACCCGAACAAGATGGCACGCTACCAGCTGACCCCGGCGGACGTGCAGGCGGCCCTTCAGGAGCAGAACTCGCAGTTCGCGGCGGGCAGCTTCGGCGCCATGCCCAACGACAACGAAATCGCCTTCACCTATACCGCGAGTACCGAGGGCCGTTTCTCCAGCGCCGAGCAGTTCAAGAACATCATCCTGCGTACCGAGGACAACGGCCAGGTGCTGCGTCTGGGCGACGTCTCGCGTATCGAACTGGGCGCACAGAGCTATAGCACCAGCGGCTCGTTCTCGGGCAATCCGGCGGTGCCGTTCGCGGTCTACCTCGCGCCGGGCGCCAACTCGCTGGCCACGGTCGAGCGTATCCGCTCGCGGATGAAAGAGTTGGGCCAGGATCTGCCCAACGGCATGGAATACGAGATCCCCTTCGATACCACCCAGTTCGTCGATGCCTCCATCAAGGACGTGGAGCACACGTTCATCGAGGCGATCATCCTGGTCGTGCTGGTGGTGTTTTTGTTCCTGCAGAACGTACGCGCCACGCTGATCCCGCTGCTCGCCATTCCGGTATCGGTGATCGGTACCTTCGCGGGCATGTATGCGCTTGGGTTTTCAATCAACCTGTTGACCCTGTTTGGTCTGATTCTGGCGATCGGCATCGTGGTGGACGACGCGATCATCGTGATCGAAAACGTCGAACGCATCATGGAAGAGGAGGGCAAGTCGCCTAAGGAGGCCGCGCTCAAGGCAATGGAAGAGGTCAGCGGGCCCGTGATTGCCGTGGTGCTGGTGCTGGCGGCGGTATTCGTGCCGGTCGGCTTTCTGGGTGGCTTGTCCGGCCAGATGTATCGACAGTTCGCGATCACCATCGCCGTTTCGGTGGGCATTTCCGGGCTGGTTGCGCTTACGCTGACTCCGGCGCTGTGTGCGGTCTTTCTCAAGCCGCGCAAGAAGGCGCCGAACTGGTTCTTCCGCAAGTTCAACGCGATGTTCAACAAGGCCACCGGCGCCTACCTGTGGGGCGTCGACCTTCTGTTGCGCCGCTTCATTCTGGGCCTGGTGCTGTTCGTTGGCGTATTGTTTGCGACCTGGTTCTTGTCTACCCAGGTACCGGGCGGCCTGCTACCGCAGGAAGACCAAGGCTATATCTTCGCAACCTATACCCTGCCACCGGCGGCGTCGTTGCAACGCACCGAAGACGTTCGCGACGAACTGATCGAAAAAAGCCTGAAATCCATGCCGGCGGTTGAGGATATCGTCGGCGTTGCCGGCTACGACTTCCTGGCCAGCGCCCAGCGTACCTATGCGGGTATCGCGTTTTTGACGCTCAAGGACTGGGGCGAACGCGGCGGCGAAGGGCAGGACTCGTTTTCACTGGTGGGTCAGACGTTCGGGCTTGGCGCACAGATGCCCGATGCGCAGATCATTGCCTTCAATCCGCCGCCGATCATCGGGTTGTCGACGACCGGCGGTTTCGAGGGCTATCTGCAAAGCCGCTCCGGCGCCAGCTTCAACGAAATCCGTGAAGCGGCCGGCAAAGTGGTGGCCGAAGCCAATAAACGGCCGGAGCTGTCGCAGGTTCGCACCACGCTCACCACCAACGTGCCGCGCTACCGTCTGGACGTGGATCGCGAAAAGGCCAAGACGCTGGGCGTGCCGATCAACGATCTGTTTGCCACGCTTCAGGCCACCTTCGGTTCGCTTTACGTCAACCAGTTCACCTATTTGGGCCGCAGCTGGCAGGTCAACATCCAGTCCGATGCGCCGTACCGGGAAAAGCCGGAAGATCTGGCCGACGTATTCGTGCGTTCCGATACCACCGGCGACATGATTCCGGTGAGCTCACTGGTCAGCTACGAGCGTCGGCTGGCGGCTGACGTGGTGGAACGTTTCAATATCTTCCCGGCGGCCAAGATCATCGGCTCGCCAGCGACCGGCTACAGCTCCGGTCAGGCCAACGCGGCGATCCAGCAGGTGGTGTCCGACGTGCTCGGCAGCAGCGATTACCAGCTGAGTTTCACCGGCACTGCCTATCAGGAAGAAACGGCCGCCGGTTCGGGCGGTATCGCGGTGCTGTTCGGCATGCTCATGGTGTTTCTGATCCTGGCGGCCCAGTACGAGAAATGGACGCTGCCGCTGGCGGTGATTACCGCGGTGCCGTTCGCGGCACTGGGCGCCTTCGTGGCCGTATGGCTGCGCGGTATCGACAACAACCTCTACTTCTCCGTGGGCCTGCTGGTGCTAATCGGCCTGTCCGCCAAGAACGCAATTCTGATCGTGGAGTTCGCGGTGATCTCGCGAGAAGAGGGCAAGTCGCCGGCGGCGGCGGCCTACGAGGCGGCCAAGCTGCGTTTTCGCCCGATCGTAATGACGTCGCTGGCCTTCATCCTTGGCTGCGTGCCGCTGGCTCTGGCCAGCGGCGCCTCGGCCAACAGCCGTAACGCCATCGGCACGGCGGTGATCGGCGGCATGCTCGCAGCCACGTTCTTTGCGATCCTGTTCGTGCCGATGTTCTACGATCTGGTCGAGCGCGGCTCGGAACGGGTCGGACGCTTGTTCAATAGAAAACATGATGATGAAGGCAAACCCAATGCGTAAGGCCCTGCTGCTACTCGTGGTGGCAGGCCTTTCGGCCTGTACGCTCGGCCCGGATTACCAGCGCCCGGAGCTCGACCTGCCGGATTCGGCGTTCGACTCGACGCTGCTCAGCAAAAGCCAGCAGGATGCGTTGGCCTACTGGTGGACGCGCTATCGCGATCCCGTGCTCAACGAACTGATCGACGACGCGCTGGACGACAATCTGGATGTGGCCCTGCAGGCCGCGCGTTTTCGCGAAGCCCGTGCCCAGCTCGGCCTGACCAACGCCGATCTGTATCCGACCATTTCCGCGCAGGCGCAGGCGGCCCGCCAGAAGAGTAGTTATATTGGCCAGGGCGGGGCCGGTTCGGGCTCCGGTGTTGGCAGTGGCAGCGGCAGTGGTTCTGCGGCCAGCCAGAGCGCCGGACGTCGATCCGACTACTTCTCGGTGGCCGCCACCCTCAGCTATGAGCTGGACGTATTCGGCGGGCTGCGTCGTGCCAGCGAACAGGCGCGCGCCGCGCTGCTGTCGTCGGCTTATACGCAGGATTCGATTCGTCTGGGCGTGGTCAGCGATGTGGTCACCAACTACATGTCGCTGCGCGCCGTTGAGCGCCAGATTCGCGTCACTCGGGAAACGATCAACACCCGCAAACGCGGACTTGAGCTCGATCAGCAGCGCTACAAGTACGGCGCAATCGACAAGCTCACGCTTTTGCAGACGCGCTCGCTGCTGGAAACCGCGCGTTCCCAGCTGCCGCCGCTCGAGCAGCAGGCCAGCGAATTGCGCTCGGCGCTGGCCATTCTGACCGGCCGTTCGCCGCGCGAGATCCTCGCGGGCGCCGAGATTCGCGACGGATCGTTCGAGGATCTGCATCTGCCCAACGACCTGCCGGTGGTGATCCCGTCGCTGCTGGTCGAGCGCAGACCCGATATCCGTGCCGCAGAAGCGCAGCTGATTGCTGCGAACGCCAATATCGGTGTTGCCAAGGCGCAGTTCTTCCCGACCTTCGACCTGACCGCCATGATCGGCACCGAAGCGATCGACGTGGACGATCTGTTCGAGCCGTATTCCGAAACACAGAGCATTGCCGGCACCATCACGGCACCGATTCTCGACTTCGGGCGGCGACAAGCCAACTATGAAACCGCCATCGCCCAGAAGGACGCCGCCGAGATTTCCTATCGCCAGACGTTGCGACAGGCGTTCTCGGAAGTCCGCGATGCGCTGGTCGCGGTGAATCTCACCGACGAGCGCGTGGAATCGGTGCAACGGCAGGTCGAGGCCTATCGAGAAACCGTGGATCTCGCCCAGATTCGCTACGACGTCGGCCGGACCGCGTTCTTCGACGTACTGGACGCCCAGCGCCAACTCTATTCGGCACAGCTGGATCTGGCCGAGGCCATCCGTGATCGCTTTACCGCCACGGCCGACTTGTTCAAGGCCCTGGGCGGCGGCTGGACGGAAAACAGCGATTCGCTGAACGAGGGTCTGGAAGCGGTGCGCGACTCGTATGCGCCCGAACAAAACGATCGCGCACAACCCGAAGCCCGCAACGTGTCAGAATAGGGAAATCCGTTCGTTTCGCTATCGAGCCTTCGTGCCGCAAACCGCGTCGCCCACCTCGAATCTCTATCGTATCGAAGCGCGCCCCGACGGGGTCGCGCTCGTGCTCGCGGGCGACTGGGGCGCGGCCACGCATCTGCCGACCACGTCACGCGTAGTCGATGAGCTGCTCGGCGCTACCGGCGCCGATGCGAGCGGTCAGGCCGTCGTAGATGGCAGGGAACTGGTCAGCGCGCACCCGCGTGTGGCGGCACTCGTGTACGGCGTCAACGAACAACTGCGCAAGCGCGACGTCGCGCTGCGCTACGAAGGGCTGCCGGAGAGCGTACAGGCGCTGGTGACACTGGCGCGTCCCGCGGCCGCCACGGATACCACGGTCCGCCGTGCACATTGGCTCACCCGGCTCGGCGAACGCGGCCGCAACCGGTTGGGCTCGGTGAGCAATACCGCAGAGCTGATCGGCAATGCCTTTGCCGCCACGCCCAAGCTGGCCGTGGGCCGCGCCCAGGCACGCTGGGTGGACTTCATGGCACTCATCCGCGAAACGGGCGCGTCATCGTTGCCTGTGGTTACCATCGTCAACCTGCTGATTGGCGCGGTGCTCGGGTTCGTCGGCGCGGTCCAGCTCGCCACGTTCGGGGCAGGGCTTTATCTGGCCGATCTGGTCGGTATCGCGGTGGCGCGCGAGATGGCTGCCATCATGACCGCTTTCATTATGGCCGGCCGTATCGGCGCGACGTTTGCGGCCCATCTCGCCACCATGGAGGCGAACGAAGAAATCGACGCGCTGCGCATGATCGGGGTGTCGCCGTTCGAATTCCTCGTGTTGCCACGGCTGACCGCACTGACCTTGATGATGCCGCTATTGTTTTTGTATGCGGCAGCACTTGGTATTGGCGGCGGCATGATCGTGGCCGAGCTGGTGCTTAACACCTCGCCGGCGAGTTTTCTGGGCCGGCTGCAGGATGCGGTGGCCGTTCGGCACTTCGTGATCGGCTTCATCAAGGCGGTCTGTTTTGGCGTGCTGATTGCGCTGGCCAGCTGTTATCTGGGCATGCGCGCCGGGCGCAATGCCGCCGAAGTCGGGCGCGCGGCTACGCGCACGGTGGTGGTCTCGATTATCGGGATCATCGTCATCGATGCCATTTTCGCGCTCTGCACCAACGCGCTGGGGGTGTGAGCAGTGGCCGAACTTGATTCGACGCAGCCATTGCCCGAGCGTGGTATTGCCGTACGCGACCTCACGCTGGCCTACGGTGATACCGTGGTGCAACAGGAGCTGTCCTTTCATGTGCAGCCGGCCAGTATCTTCGTGATCATGGGGGTATCGGGCTGTGGCAAGAGTACGCTGCTGCGTCACATGATCGATCTGGAGCAGGCCGAGCAGGGCGATATCGTGTTCGACGGCCATCGTCTCTGGACCGAGGACGGCGTCGAACGCGCCGCGCTGCAGCGACGGATCGGCGTACTGTTCCAGAGCACCGCGCTCTGGAGTTCGATGAGCGTGGGCGAGAACGTCGGCCTGCCGCTGCAGCTGCATACGCGACTGAGCGCGGCGGAAATTCGCGATCAGGTCGCGTTCAAGCTCGCGCTCGTGGGCCTTGCCGGCCAGGAGTCGCGCATGCCCAGTGAACTGTCGGGCGGGATGCAGAAGCGCGCCGGTCTGGCCCGGGCGATCGCCCTGGATCCGGACTATCTGTTTCTCGACGAACCCAGCGCCGGGCTCGATCCGATTACGTCGCAGCGCCTGGATTCCCTGATCATGAACCTGCGCGATGCGCTGCAGCTGAGCGTGATCGCGGTCACCCACGAACTGCCCAGCATCTTTACCATCGCCGACGACAGTATCTATCTCGACAACGAAAGTCGGCGTGCCATCGCGCACGGCGACCCGCGTACGCTGGCCGAGCATGCCGAGCAGGCACGCGTACGTGCTTTTCTCAATCGCCAGCCGATTGCGGCGGACGACGGCCCGTCGTGACGTCATCTCGACCCGAGGTTCTCTAATGGCAAGCAACCGCAGCTATACGGTGATCGGGCTGTTCATGCTCGGCGCGATCGTACTGACCGTGGTCGGTATTCTCGTGCTGGGCGGCAACCGCATCTTTTCGAACAGCCGCCAGGCAGTCATCTTCTTCGATCAGTCCGTGCTCGGGCTCACCAACGGGTCGAAAGTGCTGTTTCGCGGCGTGCAGGTGGGTACGGTCAAGAACGTGCAGCTGCGTCTGGACCCGCAGGTGGGCAAGGCACGGATCGGTGTGACCATCGAAATGGCCGGTAACAACACCGTGATGATGAACGGGGCGCCCACCAGCGAACAGCTCAGCATCGAAGAGCTGGTCCGGCGCGGGCTCCGTGCCCAGCTCGTGGTATGGAGCTATGTCACTTCGCAGCTGGCGGTGAACCTCGATTTCCAGCCTGATACAGAGCCGCAGTTCGCGATCAATCGCGACACCCTGGACCTGCCGGAAATTCCGGCGGTGCCCTCACAGATCGAGCAGATCAAGGACACCGTCACCGGCCTGCCCTGGAAGGAAACGCTGGAAACGGTGAACGAAACCATGGAATCGGTGGTCACCCTGGCCAACGGCATGGATGATCTGATCAAGCGCATGGGCCCGAATCTGGAAAAGACCACCAATACCACCCGCGAGGCGATCGCCGCCGCTCGCGATGCGGTCTACATGAATTCGCGCCAGTTCGAGAAAACGCTGGAAAGCGTGCGCGCGCTTACGACCAACGTGAATACGCAGATCGAATCGCGTGACGAGCAGCTCACGCGGCTACTCGACAACGCCGAGGCCACCAGCGCCAATCTGCAACAGCTCTCGCAGAACCTCGAGAACCTGACCGACCCCAACTCGGATACTCGACGCGACCTCGAAAGCACCATTCGGGATCTGTCGGCGGGTGCGTCGTCCATGCGACGCTTTGCCGAAACACTCGAGCGCGACCCCAATGCCCTGCTGTTCGGTGGAGGCCAGCGATGATCAAAAAGCTCATGCGGGGCAGTATTGCCCTGGTATTCGTAGCCGCTACGACGGCTTGCAGCAGCGTTGCACCGCTGCAGCAGGTGCTGCTCTCGCCGCCCCAGACCGCACGCGCGAACAGCGAGGCCAGCAGCTGGGAGGTGCGTCGGGTACGCGTGCCGGAGTATCTGGATAACTACGATATTCAACTGCGTACCGACGAATACGTGCTCACGCGCATGCCGAACGCGAAATGGGCCGAACGCCTGCCGGTGGCCATGACCCGTCTGCTGCAACAGACGATCGATGAAAAACTCGTCGGCAATCGCGGGCGCGACTACGAGGTGGATGTGACGGTCGATGCGTTCGAACCGCAGCCGTCGGGCCAGGTCGTGCTTGCCGCGCGGTGGAAGGTCACCGAGTCCAAGGGCGAAACGGTGGTCGCCCGCGACAACACGGTCATCCAGCAGAACCTGCCGGCGCGACCGCGCGACCCCGCGGCGGTCGGGCAGGCGATGTCGGACGCGGTGCGTGAACTCGCCTTCGAGATCGTCGCTAACACCCGGCACTGAGCCGAGCCGCCTGGGGGCGGACAAATCGACCCTACGGTTGATCGGGGCGAGGGTGGACGCCTGGCTGGCATGACGTCGCCGTGCTCGCGACTGCCAACTAGGCAGACTGGCCGTACAGCTCGGCTTGCGCGACCATGGGCCAGGGCGCGGGGCGCACGCGGAGGCTCGGGGCGCGGGAGTGACCGTATTGTCGATGACGGTCGACACAGGCTTGCGAGATGCAGGGCAGCCGAATGCCGGTCACTCTTCGCGCTGTCGCGTTCCTGGGCGCGCGCAGGCAGATAGCTTAGCTCGGGCCTTTGCGCCTCAGTGGCACTGCGGCTGCTCTACGTCTGGCTGCCCGCGCTGGTAGCCGGCGGTACAGACAAAAAAAGCCGCCCCTCGGGACCGAGGGGCGGCTTGTTACCGGCTCGCCGGTGGGGTCCTGTTCTATTAGAAGCGGAAACCCATCGACACTTGATAGAGAACGGCCTTGAAATCGTTGGTCGAGCTTACCGAGCCCACGTTGACCGGGCCGACCGTCGGGCTGAGCGCCGGCGCGTTCACGACGACGTTGTTGACCGTTGCTTCGACTTCCGCGCAACCCACGTACTTCACGTCGGCGGTAACGAACAGTTTCTCGCTGAGATTCACGTCCATGCCGACCTGACCGACACAGGCCACCGGCTTGGTCAGGTTGAGCGTAGGTTCGTTACCGTAGGCGTTGAGAACCTCATTGGTGACGTCGGTATCGAAGGTATAGAGATACATCGCGCCGGCACCGATGTAGGGCTGGAACATGGTATCCACCCACGGCCGGTAGATGATCGTCAGGTTCGGCGGCAGCGCCTTGAGCGTGCCGATCTTGCGGCCCAGTGCGGGCACGCCGGTCGGAATGCCGCTCTGCGTTTCCGGTGCGATCGACTCGTTGATCGCGCGGCCGCTGACTTCGAAGTCGAGCTTCAAGGGCGGTGCCAGCGTGACTTCCGCGGCCAGGTGACGACCGGTCTTCGGAATATACATGCCGATGGTGCCGCCGAGCGTGGTCTTGTCGCCGACGGATGAGCCGGTGCCTTCGAGTTCGCTCGAGCCCACGCCGAACGGCTGGGCCGCCAGACCGTTCGCATTATCAATTCTCAACCGCGAACTGTCGCCTTGATAACTCAGGTGCAGTACGCCGACGCGGTAGTAGGTGTTTTCCTTCGTATACTCCAGCGCCTGGTGGAAGAAGCCGCCGTTGTCGTCGACGGTATCGGTCTCGGCGTTCTGGGTTGTGGTCTGGGCAAATGCAGTGCCGGCCAGCAGCATAAGGCTCGCGCCGCCCAGCAGTTTTGCCGCGTGCTGGCTCAACCGCCGGCGCGCTGGCTTGTTCTGGTGAATCATCTCCCGTCTCCCTGTTAGATTCTTGTTCGTGTTGGAGGGCGCCGCGCCGGTCTCCCCCGGCGCGGCGGCACTCAGTTGCTAGCGATTCGGAAACGCGCGGCCGCCATGGACCGCATTGCCTACGAGCTGGAACGTGAGTTCAGCAGGCTCGATGGTGGCCGTTGCGGGAATCGGTAACCCCGCCAGGCTGGCTTCGGCCTCTAGCTCGATTTCGTTCGCATTCCGCAGCGAAATGACCAGCCGCCCGTTCTGTTCGAACGTCACCGGCCCTACCAGGTTGGCAACGAACTGCTGCTGGTCGAGGCTGACGTTGTCACCGTCCGGCGCGTTGGCCACCAGATTCAGCGACGCCGCGAAGCAGGGCTCGAAGTCGTATTCAACGCCGCTCGGGAACTGGCCCGTACAGCGTTCTACGATATAGCCGGTCTGATTCGGCGTGCCGGTCGGATTGGCCTGCTCATCGTTCGGGAAGCGCAGCAGTATGCGGCCGGTGTTGATCGTCAGCGCCGGCAGACCGACGACTGTCGCCGTGGCCTCAACGCCCGTCAGGCTGGTGATCCCGCCGGGCAGCAACGACACGGGTACACACGTCTCAGGCGTTTCGCCCACGGCCGATCCGGCATTGGGCGTGTCGCCCTCGCCGAATTGAACGGCGTCTACGCGCGCGCATTCTGTGGTCGCTTCACGAATGGCAATCGGGCGCGCGAGCGACAGATAGTTCGCATACTTGCCGTCAGGGCGATCCGGGTTCTCGACCGTACCGACAGCCGCATCCAGCGTCAGCAGGGTGCGATTACCCGGCTGCGGCCGTTCGCCAGCGTCGACGCGGCCGTTACCGTTGGTGTCGGTTTCCGGCAGCGTGAACTGGGTGGTGTAGTAGTCGTTGTTGGCCGCAATCGCATCGAAGGGCATGACGATATCCGGGCCGCCCGCGGTGCCGGTCGACGAGTCGGTCGACCCGGTGCCGTTGAGCGGGTCGGTATTGACGGCCACATTTTCGAGGTCGGTAATCACGCCGGGTGCACCTTGGGTACAACGGTCGCCTTCGGTACCGCACACCACGATCCAGTAGCGCGTGCCCTCATCAAGATACTCGTTCGGACGAATCGTGAAGGAGCGGGTCTGGGCGTCGCCGGGGTTGGCCAGGGCGATGGCCGCGTCGACCGCGCCCACGCACTGTCCGTTCGCATCCATCTGCTGCAGGGCAACGCTCGCGCCTTCCACGGCGTTGGGTTCGCCACTGCCAGCTGTCAGGCAGCCGTCGGCCAGCACGATCGTGCTCGCGTCCACGAACTTGGACAGAACGGCATCGACCGGGACATTGACCGGGCTTTCGAACACCGGGTAGTTGAACGCGGCATTGCTGGCCGAGCTGCCCACGCAGTTGCCGGCGGTATCGCCACCCGTGAGGAAGGAGTCGTTCACGTTATCCGTCTCGAGTGCACAAGGCACACCGGGCGATAGGGTGCCGAGCAGCGGCGGCGCGCTGTCAGTGGTCACCTGAGGCTCGGTACGGAAGTTCATGGTCAGCCGTGGGCCGGCCGCGTTGCTGCCGCTGAGCGGGTTGCCGTCGAGATCTTCAATCGCGGTGTTGAGGGTGAGGGTGTAGTCCGTATCCGGCGTGAGCAAGCCGACCGGGCCCACGACCACACTGAAGCCTTCGACACGGTAGGTCGCCTCGACGGTGGTGCCACCGCCGGTGAGCTGAATATTCTGCGCGTTGACCGTGTTCGGATCGATCGGCGACGAGAAGACGATCGCCGGACTGGATTCGATCGGGAAGCTGTTGATCGCCGCGCTGTTGTCGGTCTGGATATTGCCGTCGATACACAGGGGTTCGGGCAACACGGTCGGCGCGACGCCCTGGCTCGCGTAAATGGCGTTATAGCCCGCCGAGCCGAAGGCATACAGACAGGCACTGGGCGAGCGCGCGGTGATGACCGGGCCCACCGAATCCTCGGTGCCACTGCCGCCTTCGCCATCGGTCGGATTGGCCGGCAGGACAAGCGTCAACTGGAAGTTGACGGTGGCGTTATCGGTACGGTTAACGTTGATGGGGAAGGTCCCCAGGGTGCTGATTTCCAGATCGCCGTTGTCGCGCGGTATGGCCAGGCCTGCTGCCTGGATATTGAGCACGCTCTGGTTGAACACGCCGTTGGCCAGCTGCTGAATGACGAAGTTTCGCGAATCCGAGGCCAGGGCGGCGGTCACCAGCGTGCCGATACCCAGATCGAAGCGAAGCTGTACCGCGGTGGGGGTTTCCACGTTGCGGTAGTCGTTGCTCATCAGATAGACGCTGACGTCGTTAATGAAGTTGACGTCGATCGGGCCGCTGTCGATCGGGGTTTCAACGCCCAGTTCCTCGCCGCCGAGGAATAGCTTGAGGCCCTTGAGCTGGAATTTCTGGCCGGCGCGAATCACCGCCGGAATGACGTCGCCGTAGCCAGCGGTGCCCGGGGTGGCGAGCGTGGTGGCAACGCGGTTGCGAATCGGCGGGTTGGCGTTGGCGTCGCCCGAGCCGAGCACCGGCTGGTCGTTGCTGCCGATCAGCTGCGAGTCGATGTCAATGTTGTTGATCGGCAGGCCGGTCAGCAGGTTGTCGGGCAGATCGTCCACGTCAGCGGCCGAGCTGTCGTCTTCGATGACCAGCGTCTGGTCGGTCGGCTGATCGCCCAGAGTCAGCACCGTACGCTGCTGGCTGCCTGCGGTCAGAGACTTTCCGAATACCGACGTAATACCGTCCGTCCAGCTGACGGTATAGTTGCCAGGTGCAAGATCCTCGTTGGGATCGAACACGATATAGCGGCCGAGCGCGGTCAAGCGCGCATCCGTCACGGCGCCGTCGGGGCCTTCAACCGTGAAGGTCTGGTTGTTGACCGTGGCGGGGTCGACCGGTTCGTTAAGAATCACGCGAATCGCGTTGAACTGCGTGAACACGCTTTGACGATTGGTCTCGGGGTTCGTTTCGCCCGGGGTCACGGTGGTGACCTGGAAGGCGCCTTCGGCCGGGCGGCCTTCGGCCGGACGGCTGCGGAAGGTAAACAGCGTAGCGCCGGCGTCGAAGCGGGTATTGCCGCCCGACAGAGCCTGGGTTGCCACGACCGAATAGTCACGGTTCGGCAACAGCGGCCCGTTGGGCACCAGGCGCAGAATATTGGGTCGGTCGGCGTCGCGTTCCACCGTAATGCCCGGCTGCGCGGTGTTGCCGTCGACCTGCAGCTCGAGCGCATCGCTCACGTCGCCGGAAACGCTGCCGTCGAAATTGACGACCATCAACGTATCCAGCGGCACATCCTGCTGGCCGTTGAACGGATAGGTGAAGTTCAAGCCACCGGCGGTGACTTCGCTTCGTGGATTGGACTCGCCGTTGTCGCCGCCACCGCCGCTCGAACAGGCAGGCAGAACGGCTGCAGCCGCGATGAAAAGCGCGGCCACGGCGAGGCGGCTACGGCGCGGTGGGCGCGCGTTGTACGCGCCGGTGGGCGTCGTGTCCGAGTCCTGAACGGAATCGGCACAACGCATCCGAAGAGAATGCATCGATAGCACGGCTTGTCTCCCTAGTTGTGAGCGCATCATTACGACACGCGTTCTTTTTAGAATACCCCGTTCGAGGACGATAAACGAGATTGGAACGGCGCGCCATACAGCGCGGGAATATATTGAACACACTCGACTTTTGCGGCATTGCAGCAATGCTGCCAGGGTGTCCCTTTGCCCTGCCGAATCGTACGTGTTTCAAGGGTTGCAGCCCGTTGCCGATACTCACGGGTTATGCAGGCGCGGGTTTTATCGCAGCCGCTGCCGGGCGCCTCGTTCGCCGTGAAATCCGGTTTCACGCGCGCAAACGCGCAAAACCTCGCCGGTAATAGCTGTTTCCGATGGTGTTCTGCGAGAGTATCGAGAAAGGCGCGCTAAACCCCTGTTTTGAATGCCGCCGGTGGCGTTAGGGGGATCTGCCGTGGTTGCGAACGTGACCGTGCGATGAACCTTGCGCGCCGTGGGTCGCGACGTCGCGGGCAGGGCGGCCACGATGAGAATCAGGCGTCCAGAAACGTGCAGATATGACGTGCAATGGCCTGGGGTTTTTGCAGGTGGAGCATATGCCCACAGCCGTCGACCACGATATGGCGCAGGTCGGTAAAACAGGCCCTGCGTTCGGCCATTTCGGCCTCGCCGCAGAAGTATTTCGCCGGCGAGTCGCCGCCGTCGATGCACAGCACCCGGGCGCTGACTTCGCGCCATAGCGACTTTGCTTCGGCAGCACGAAAGGCATAAGGCAGGGGCACCCGATGCCACGGGTCGACGCGTATGCGCCGTCTGCCCTGTGGGTCTATGGCAGCAGTCCATTGCTCGGCGAGCCGGCGAGTCGTGGACTCGTCGAGTTCCGGGTAGCGTGCAGCGATGCGCGAAGCCGCGGTTTCGATATCGTCGTAGACTTTCGCACTCGGGGGCGTGGCGTGGGCGTCCAGCCAGCGCCGATAACGGCTGGGCACCTCGCGCGTGTCGCTGTCCGGTACGTTCAGGCTGTCGAGCGTGACCAGGTTGGAAACACGCGTCGGCCGGGTGCCGGCATACAGGCTGGCCACCTGGCCGCCCATGCTGTGGGCAATGAGGGTAACGGGCGTGTCGCCGTCGATCAGTTCGTTAAGCAGCCGCTCCAGATCGAGCAGGTAGGTCGGGAACCAGTAGCTGTCGTGGGTCGCGTCACTGTCGCCGTGGCCGCGCCAGTCCGGTGCAATATAGCGATAGCGCCCCGGTGCCAGGGCTTGCATGGCCTCGACCAGCGGTTCGAAGCTGGCCCCGGTATCCATGAGCCCGTGCAGCAATACGATGGGTCTACCGTTGGGGTCGCCCGTGTCACGAATCGCGTAATCGAGTTCGCCGATGCGCAGCGATTGAACGGAGTCGTGTGAATTCATGATTCGACCTGTAGCGAATGGCGCGTGGCCCGTCGATGCACGTAGGCCTGGCGCGAATAGAAAACCGTAAGGGCGCCCAGAATGATCGCGATTGCCGCGAGCGTTGTCGTGGTCGGGATCTCGCCCAGAAAGAGAATCGCCCACAGGGTGCCGAAAACGGTTTCCAGCAGCATCAACAGGCTGACCTCGGGCGCCGGCAGATAACGCGGGCCGACACCGATCAGGGCAAAGGCCAGCGGCAGTACGATCGCCAGGCCGGCGAGGGCGCCCATGCCTGGCCCGGTAAGCGAAAACGGGTGCGCGAACACGGCCGTCGTGAGTGCGATCATCAGCCCGCCCAGGGCCAGACCGGGCAGGGTGTCGCCCTCGCCGGTGGCACGCATGACCACGAACATGGCGCCGAAAACCATGGCGGTCGCGATACCGGCCAACCGGCCGACGGTACTGCCGGCACCGCCCAGGGCGATAAGCAGCAGCCCGGCGGCGATCACGGCGGCCGTTAACCAGGTGCGCAGCGGGGCCCGCTCACGAAGAAAAATGACGCTGAAAAGCGCAGCAAAAGATCGATGCCGTGGCCAGACAGGCCAGGGTATCGGCGGTGGTGGTATGCGCTACGGTAAACACGAACAGTATGTTGCTGAGCGCGAATAGCAGACCCAGGCACCAGCCCAGTGGTCGGCGCAGCGGCATGAGCGCGGCGCGGGCAGCGCCGCGCTCGCGCCAGAACACATAGCTGCCCAAGCCCAGCGCCAGGGCGGTTCCGCGCCAGAACAGGGTCGTTGCGATGTCGGCGTCCAGCAGGCGGATGAGCAAGGTGTCTGGACTGAGCACCAGCACGCCACAGCCGGTGATGAGGATACCGCGCGCGCGTGTGCTCAAGGCCGATCGCCGGCATGGCTGACGCGTACGCCAACCGCTACGCGTTCGCCGCCGTTTCGTAAGGCTCGACCACGCGGTGGATGAACTCGATCTTGCGACGGGCCAGGGCATTGAGCACGAACGGATAGGCGTCGGCCAGGCCCATGCTGCGGTTGACCGCGTTCATGCCAATGGCGAGGTGCGTCCAGCGATGCATGAGCCCGTCGAAATCCCGGTGCTGCTTCTGCCAGGGCGGACGCGCCACCAGCTGATATTCGGTCGCGGTGTCCAGCGTATCGCGAATATGTAGATAGTGTGCCCACGATTCGGCCCAGTCCTCCCAAGAGTGGGACGAAGCATAGGGGGTGACGAAGTGTTCCTGCCAGTCGGTAGGCGCGCCGTTGGCGTAGTGGCGTTGCAGCGCCTGGCTGTAATCGGCTCGCTCGTCGCCGAACAGGGCGCGATATTCGTCGATCCAGGCGCTGTTATCGATCAGTCGTGCCCAATAATAGTGCCCGACTTCGTGCCGGAAATGGCCGATCAGGGTGCGATAGTGCTCGCCCATCTGTTCGCGCATGCGCGCGCGCGCGACGTCATCGGCCTCCGCAATATTGATGGTGATGGCGCCATTGGCGTGCCCTGTCGTGACCTGGGCCTGGCCAGCCAGGGGTTCGGTGAACTCGGTTTCGGCATCGGCGTCGGCCAGAAAGTCGAAGCACAGGCCGAAATCCGGGTCTTCATCGCGGCCGACGATGGGCAGCCCGAGCTGGCGCAGGTTGAAGATCAGATGGCGCTTGGCGTTTTCCAGTCGCGCCCATAACTCCAGATGGCGCGGTACGTCGAGGTCGGGAATGGTGCGGGTGAGACGACACGATGGGCAAAAATGGTGCGGCGACTCGTCCGGCACCAGCCAGTTGCAGACGTTGTGCTGGCTGTAGTTCTGACACAGGCGATAGACGCGTCCGCTCACGCTGCCCGACGCCGGCACCTGCCAGCGGCCGTCGCCGGTCGCTTCCAGCGCGGTCATGAGCATGGCTTCGGGGGCGAAGCCGAGGGTGCGCTCGCACACCAGGCAGTAGGTGTTACGAAAAAAGATCGAGTTGCCGCACTGACAGTAGAAGTCACGCATGGCCTGGTAAGCCGCCTCGCCGGCTGGAACAGCAGATCGCTATCATTGCTGAAAATAACGGCTTTGGATCGTTTCGCCGATTGTATTGAGTTCGATCTGCATGCGATCGAGGAATTCACTCAGGCGGTAGCCGGTCAGGGTGCCCGGATCGGTATCGTCGAGTCGCTGCACGGCGCTGTCGATGGCGGCGACGCAATCCGACGACGTCGGCAGGCGCGCCAGATGGTCGGCCGCCGCGTTGAGACAGAAGCGCACCGAGCGCGGAAAGGCGCTGTCGGCGAGCAGAAAGCGGATGACGCCGGCACCCGTGACCCGCACCCGCACGTGGCGGCGGTACATCTGGAACGCACTCAGCGATTTCAGCACGCTGATCCATTGCACGGTCTGGTAGGGACGCAGCTCGCTGGCCGCTTCGTGCAGCAGGTCGGCGCTGCGCACATCGATGATCCGGGTGGTCATGTCCGCGCGCTCGATCTGCAGGCCGAGCATGAACATGTCGTAGGCAGCATCGCGACTCATTCCGGACTCGATGAGCCCGGCCATGTGGCGTGCATTGCGTACGACGTGGTCCATCACCCGCGACCGGGCGAGTCGGCTTTCGATGTGCTGGCCTTCATCGGCGATGAACAGGTGCAGGCCGTTGATATCCTCCCAGACCTCTCTCGGGACGAGATCGCGCGCACTGCGCAGATTCTCGCGGGCGTTGGCAAGACAGCTCGCGATCGAGCTCGGGTGCATCCGGTCGGCCACCAGAAAGCGCATGACGCTGCCCTCGCTGTCGTCGGGATAGCGCTGTGCGAACAGATCCTCCGCGCCGACGATTTCAACCAGCGCGCGCCAGTCGAAGGCGGTAGCCCGCGGCATGTCCAGCAACAGCAGGCTGGTGGCATTGATCAGGCGGGAGCTGGACTCGGCGCGCTCGATATAGCGCCCGGCCCAGAACAGATTCTGTGCGAGTCTTGAAAGCATGCTTACAGCCCCTCGTCCGCGACAATCCAGGTGTCCTTGCTACCACCGCCCTGCGAGCTGTTGACCACGAGCGAGCCTTCACGCAGGGCGACCCGGGTGAGCCCGCCCATGGTCACGAAGGCGTCGTCGTTCGGCCGCGAGACGATGAACGGCCGCAGGTCGACATGGCGCGGCCGGGCGCGGCCTTCGACGAGCGTGGGCACGGTGGACAGGGCGAGCGTGGGCTGGGCGATGTAGTTGCGCGGGTTGCGCTGGATCAGATCCGCGAACTGCTTGCGTTCGGCCGCGCTCGACCGGGGGCCGATGAGCATGCCGTAACCGCCGGATTCGTTGGCCGGTTTGACCACCAGAGAGTCGAGATTCGCGAGCACGTGCTCGCGATGGCTGTCGTTCATGCACAACCACGAGGGCACGTTCGCCAGCTTTGCATCCTGGTCGAGGTAATAGCGGATGATCTGCGGGACGAAGGCATAGACCACCTTGTCGTCGGCCACGCCTGCCCCCGGGGCGTTGGCGATGGCGACCTTGCCGGCCCGCCAGGCACGCATCAGCCCCGGCGTGCCGAGCAGGGAGTCGGCCCGGAAAACCTCGGGGTCGATGAAGGCGTCGTCCACGCGGCGATAGATCACGTCCACGCGCTGCGGGCCGTCGATCTTGCGCGCATACACGCAGTCGTCGTTGCCCACGAACAGGTCGCTGCCCTGAACCAGTTCGGCGCCCATCTGGCCGGCCAGCCATACGTGCTCGAAGAAGGCGGAATTGAATACGCCAGGGGTCAGCACCACCACATTCGGCGTTACATCCTGGCGCGGAGACAGGGCATTGAGCGAATCCAGCAGCTCGCTGGCGTAATCATCCACCGGCAGGATGTGATGCTGGGCAAACAGTTCCGGAAACACGCGCTTGGAAACCAGCCGGTTCTCGACCATATAGGACACGCCCGACGGCACCCGCAGGTTGTCCTCGAGCACATAGATATCGCCGGCGCCGTCGCGTACCAGGTCCGAGCCGCAGATATGCGCCCAGATATCGCCGGGCGGACGCATACCCACGCACTCGGGACGGAAATTGACCGACTGTGCGAGCACCTCGCGGGGGAACACGCCGTCGGCGACGATCCGCTGATCGGCATAGAGATCAGCGACGAACATGTTCAGCGCGGTCACGCGCTGCTGCAGGCCTTCGCGCACCCGATCCCATTCTTGCTTGGGGATCGTGCGCGGCAGGACGTCGAAAGGCCAGGCGCGGTCGATCATCCCCGCGTCGGAGTACACCGTAAACGTGATGCCCATCGACTTGATCGCCAGATCGGCGGCCGCGCGCCGCGTCTCCAGCTCGTCGCGGCCGAATTCGCCGAGATAGCGCACCAGCGCCTCGGCGGCGTGCCGTGGTTGCCCGGTATCGTCAAAGGCTTCGTCGAAAAAGCCCGGGCTTCGATAATCACGCCACAAGTCATTCATGAGTAGATGCTTCCTATCGGCGAAACAACGCGCGCCACGTATTTCCATGCAAGACACAGACCGAAATGCTTAGCCTGTCGTCACGAGATAAGCCGTCGCATCGGCGGCCCGCGTCTTGCCTGACACGCCCGGCACCGGCAATGCGATGTATATCCCGCGACGACAGGCCCTGAGGAATCTCTGCAAAACCTGTCGTGGTCGCGCAAAGCCCGGGCCTCGAAGGCGTTCGGCCTCGAAAGTGGTACGACCGCGTTGCCGAGCTTGATCTGCCCACAACGCAGATGCGGCGCTTGCACGCCGTGGCGCAACGCAGTTGAGGGCTCGAACGCGAGCCGCAAGAGGTTATGCAGAGATTCCTTAAACAGCGTGCTAGACTCCCCGGCTTGTTTTCGGGAGTTATTCGGGCATGGCGGATACAACAACCGCAGCCGGTGCCGGCGTCGTGTTCAAGGGTCGTATGATGACCCTCACGGTTCTTGAGATTCGCGAGACCGACAGTACACGTATTGCCGAACAGATTGACGCACAAATGGCGCGGGCGCCCGGTTTTTTCGAGCGTATGCCGGTATTGCTGTCGCTGCCGGAAAGCGTGCCCGATCTGGCCGCGTTGAGCGCCATCATTCGCGAGGCGGGCATGATTCCGGTCGGCGTGCTCGACCCCGGCCCGCAGGCGCGCGAGGCCGCGCAAGCGGCAGACATGGCCACCATGGACTCGCCGGCGCGCGGGGCGGCCAAGGCCGCCACCGAAGCCGAGCCGAGCGGTGAGTCAACCGCAGAGCCGGCGGCCGACGCGCAGCACGCTGGCGAACCGGTGCGCCGCGAACAGCCGCCGCGCACGCCCACGCGGCTGGTGACCAAGCCGGTACGCTCGGGCCAGCAGATTTATGCACGCGGCGGCGATCTGGTGATTGCGACATCGGTATCGGAAGGCGCCGAAGTTCTGGCCGACGGGCATATTCATATTTACGGGGCGCTGCGCGGCCGTGCACTGGCCGGTGCGACCGGCGATACAGAAGCACGAATCTACTGTCGGCGCTTCGAACCGGATCTGATCGCCATCGCTGGCTGCTATAAAGTCGCCGATGCGATTGAAGAGGGGGTACGTTCCAGGGCCGTAGCGGTTCGCCTGGACAACGATAACTTGAGCATCGAATTGCAGGAGTAAAGAGTGGCAAAGATCATCGTCGTCACGTCCGGCAAGGGCGGGGTCGGCAAGACCACTACCGCCGCTTCTTTTGCGGCCGGCCTTGCCATGCGGGGAAACAAGACCGTGGTCATCGACTTCGATGTCGGTCTGCGCAACCTCGATCTGATCATGGGCTGCGAACGCCGGGTGGTGTTCGATTTCATCAACGTCATCAGCGGTGAGGCCAACCTCAAGCAGGCGCTGATCCGTGACAAGCGGCACGAGAATCTCTACATCCTGGCCGCGTCGCAGACGCGCGACAAGGATGCGCTGAATCAGGAAGGCGTCGAGCGTACGCTCAACAAGCTGGCGGAAGATTTCGACTACATCATCTGCGACTCGCCGGCCGGCATCGAAACCGGCGCGATCATGGCGATGTATTTTGCCGACGAAGCGCTGGTGGTGACCAACCCCGAAGTGTCGTCGGTGCGCGACTCGGACCGCGTGCTGGGCATGCTTTCGTCCAAGACCAAGCGGGCCAAGGAAGGCGGCGAGCCGGTCAAGGAGCATCTGGTGGTCACCCGCTATGCGGCCAGCCGCGTGGGCAAGGGCGAAATGCTTTCGCTGGACGACATCAACGATATTCTGGGTATTCCGCTGCTGGGCGTGATTCCGGAATCCGAGAAGGTGCTCAATGCATCGAACTCGGGCACGCCGGTGGCCATGGAAGACAACGCCGATGCCGGCCAGGCGTATCTGGACCTGGTCGCACGATTCCTGGGTGAAAATCGGCCGATGCGTTTCACCGAGGCCAAGAAGAAGTTTCTCGACCGGCTGATGGGGAGGTAACGGACCATGGGTTGGCTCGACGTATTTCGTAGCAACGACAAGAAGACCTCGGCACAAACCGCCAAGGAGCGCTTGCAGGTGGTTGTCGCACACCGACGCAGTGGCGGCGGCGATCATCCGGCGTATTTCCCGCAGTTGCAGCAGGATCTGCTGGCGGTTCTGCGCAAGTATGTTCAGGTGGGCGACGACGCGGTGCAGATGGAAATCGAGCGCGAGGGCGACCTCGAAGTCCTCGAACTCAATATCACACTGCCCGACGACGCCCGTCACTAGACCATAGCGAAAAACCAAAGCCGCCGGAGGAGCCGCATGCCCACGAAAGAGCAGGAGTTCGATTATATTATCGTGGGCGGCGGCTCTGCCGGCTGTGTTCTGGCCAATCGGCTCAGCGCCGATCCCGATGTCTCGGTGTGCATGCTCGAGGCCGGGCCGGCGGACTGGAACCCGCTGATTCATATCCCTATTGGCATCATCGGCCTGATGTGGTCGAAGATGTTCAACTGGGCCTATTACACCGCGCCCCAGAAGCACATGAATTCGCGCGAGATGTTCTGGCCGCGCGGCAAGACGCTGGGCGGTTCCAGTTCGATCAACGCACAGTGCTATACCCGCGGCAACGCCTGGGATTACGACCACTGGGCAGAGCTGGGGAACCGTGGCTGGGGCTTCGATGAGATGCTCGGTTATTTTCGCCGTTCGGAGAAATTCGAGGCCGGCGCGAGCGAGTATCACGGCAGCGACGGCACTTATTGTGTAAGCGCGCCGCGGCATGTGAACCCGCTCAATCATGCCTTCATCGAGGCCGCCCAGGCCTGTGGTCTGCCGCGCAACGACGATTTCGGCGGCGCGACCGAAGAAGGGGTGGGTCTCTACAGCGTGGCCCAGAATAACGGCCGTCGTTGCAGTAACGCCGATGCGTTCTTGCACCCGGTCGCCGATCGCAAGAACCTCACGGTGATCACGCGGGCGCGGGCGAAGAAGATCCAGCTCGAAGGCAAGCGAGCGGTCGGCGTGACATACAAAAAGGGCTGGTTCGGCGGCGATCGTTCGCTGCGGGCGAAGCAGGAGGTATTGCTCTGCGGCGGTGCGATCAATTCGCCGCAGCTGTTGCTGCTTTCGGGTATCGGTCCGAAGTCCGAAATCGAACCGCACGGGATTCCGCTGGTTCACGAGCTCAAGGGCGTGGGCCGGAATCTGCAGGATCATCTCGACGTCAGCATCATCGATATCGAGAAAACCAAGCTCAGCCTGCGCCTGGGGCCGAAGTTCCTCTTGGTCGATGGGCCTGTCGCGGTTTATCAGTATTTTGTACATGGCCGTGGCCAGCTGGCGAGCAACGTAGCAGAGTCCGGCGGCTTCGCGCGCAGCGACGACAGCCAAGAGCGCGCGGATCTGCAGCTGCACTTCATCGCCACTATCGAGCAGGATCACGGGCACAATCTCTGGAACACGATCAAGCATTACGGCTATACGCTGCGGGTGTGCGATCTGCGTCCGAAGTCGCGTGGCCATATCGGCCTGAAAAGCGCCGACCCCATGGACGATGCGTTGATCGATCCCAACTATCTCGATCATCCGGACGATCTCGCCCAGTTGGTCAAAGCAGTCAGGCTCGGCCGGCGGATCATGCGCGCCGAGCCTCTGGGTAGCCACCGCGATCGCGAGCTGGAACCGGGCGAAAAGGTCGAGGACGATGCCGAGGTCGAGGCGTTCGTACGTGATCGCGCCGAAACGATCTACCATCCGGTGGGCACCTGCAAGATGGGGCACGACGACGAAGCGGTCGTGGATGATCGCCTGCGGGTACACGGCATGCAGGGACTGCGCGTGGTCGATGCCTCGATCATGCCCACTCTGGTTGGCGGCAACACGAATGCGCCCACGACCGCGATCGCGGAAAAAGCCGCCGATATGATCCGCGAGGATCGCCTCACGGCCTGAGCACGGCGGCCATGCTTGGCCCGGGTTCGGCTTGGCGTCGACCCGCGGTGGGGCTGGGGCGGCCGATCACGTCACTGTTTGGTGGGTGCTGACACGATACTATTGATCGGGCGCCAAACCCGCCGGCCACGTGGCTGTTTTCAACGCATCGAAAAACTAACGCCGGCACCTGTCCGTCGTTTCTTCCAATGCCTTCACGGCCGTTGGCTGTAGCCCGCGTGCTTTCACCGACGCGGGCTACCAATCAGGAAAAGTCATCGATTTTGTTACCGGATCGATAAAATAGTCCGGAACCCGAAGAGTTGGCTTGCCCGGTTGTATTCGACGGTTTCGCGTTCACGCGCTGCGGCAGGCATGTCTACATACGCGAGCGTCCCACCCGGACAGGCATCTATCGATGGGCCGGAAGCGTGGCGCGTCGTTGCCACTGGCGTTGCCGGTGTCGCGACAAAAAAGGCCGCCGGCGCGTAACGCACGGCGGCCTGATCGACAGCAGGGCCGCCGGCACGCGGCAGCCCGAGTATCTTAACGGTCGCGCAAGTCCTTGCGCAGGATCTTGCCGACGTTCGATTTCGGCAGCTCGTCGATGAACGCAACCTGTTTGGGGACCTTGTAGCCGGTCAGCTCCTTGCGACAGAACTCGATGAGTTCGTTCTCGGTCAGGCTGTCGTCCTTCTTGACCACGAAGACCTTCACGGCCTCGCCGGTCTTTTCGTTCTCCACGCCGATGCAGGCAGCTTCGAGCACCTTGGGGTGCTGGGCCACGACGTCTTCGATCTCGTTGGGATAAACGTTGAAGCCGGACACAAGAATCATGTCCTTCTTGCGGTCGACGATATAGAAAAAGCCCTGCTCGTCGTAATTGGCCACGTCGCCGGTACGCAGGTGTTCGCCGAAGAACGTCTTTTCGTTCTCCTCCGGCTTGTTCCAGTAGCCGGCCATGACCTGCGGGCCTTTCACGCACAGCTCGCCCGGCTCGCCGGCGCCCACTTCGTTACCGTCGTCGTCGCGAATCGAGACTTCGGTGGAGGGCACGGGCAGGCCGATGGAGCCGTTGTAGTCGTCCAGATCCAGCGGATTGATACACACCGCAGGCGAGGCTTCGGTCAGTCCGTAGGCCTCGATGAGCGGGATGCCGGTGATCTTCTTCCACTTTTCGGCCACCGCGCGCTGTACGGCGGCACCACCGCCCAGCGTGATCTTGAGCTTGGAAAAGTCGAGCTTGGCGAAACCGTCATCGTTGACCAGAGCGTTGAACAGGGTGTTCACGCCGGTAAAGGCGGTCGGGCTGTGTTTTTCGAATTCCTTGACCAGCGCCGGGATATCGCGCGGGTTGGTAATCAGCACGTTCTTGCCGCCCTGCTGAAAGAACACCAGGCAGTTCGCCATCAGCGCGAACACGTGGTAGAGCGGCAGCGGCGTGATGATCACTTCCTTGCCCGGATCGGTCCAAGGGTCGAGCCAGGTCTGTGCCTGGGCGATATTGGCGACCATGTTTCGATGCAGCAGCACGGCGCCCTTGGCCAGGCCGGTGGTGCCGCCGGTGTACTGCAGGAACGCGATATCGTCGGGTTTGACGCTGGCGGGCTTGAACGTTTGCTTGGCGCCCTTGCCGAGGGTGTCGTTGAACTTGATCGCGCCCGGCAGCTTGAAGCTGGGCACCATGCGTTTGACGCGTTTGACCACGAAGTTGACGATCGCGCCCTTCACGGTAGGCAGACAGTCGCCAATCTGCGTGGTGATGACCGCCTCCAACGGCACCTTGTCCACTACTTCCTCTAGCGTGGCGGCAAAGTTCTCGACGATCACGATGGCGCGGGCGCCGGAGTCCGACAGTTGGTGCTCGAGTTCACGCGCCGTATAGAGCGGGTTGACGTTGACCGCCACCATGCCCGCGCGCAGGATGCCGAACAGCGCGATCGGGTACTGCAGGAGGTTGGGCATCATGATCGCGACGCGATCGCCCTTGGAAAAACCGAGCTCGTCCTGCAGATAGGCCGCGAAATCGCGGCTGCGGGACTCGATGTCCGCATAGGTGAGCTCGCAGTCCATGTTGCTGAAGGCAACGGCGGAGTTGAACTCGCGACAGCCTTCTTCGATCAGGTCAACCAGGGTTTGGCTCGATTCGACGTCGATCTCCGCGGCAACGCCTTCCGGGTAGCGGTCCAGCCAGATTTTATTCACGAATTCTCCTCATGGAACGGCAATATTCATCGGCGCGCGCTAGCACGCGGATGGAATCTAAGGTATCGCAGTCGCGCCGCGAATGCATTGCCGAATGCATTATCGCGGCGCGATCGCTGCGTTTTTATTGCTTTTAACGCAATTCCTTGCGCAGTATCTTGCCGACGTTGGACTTGGGCACTTCGTCGATGAACTCGTAGTGCTTGGGTACCTTGTAGGCGGTCAGGTTCTCACGGCAGTACTCGCGTACCGAGTCCAGGCTCAGGTCGGCCCGCTTTTTCACCACGAACAGTTTCACGGCTTCGCCGGATTTCTCGTCGGGGACGCCGACGGCGGCCGCTTCCAGAATATCCGGGTGGCCGGCCACCACGTCCTCGATCTCGTTGGGATAGACGTTGAAACCGGACACCAGAATCATGTCCTTCTTGCGGTCGACGATATAGAACCGGCCCTGGTTGTCCTGGCGAGCAATATCCCCGGTTCTGAAGAAGCCGTCGTCGGTGAATGCTTCCGCGTTGACGTCGTCCTTGCGCCAGTAGCCGGCCATGACCTGCGGGCCGCGCACGCAGAGCTCGCCGGGTTCGCCCACATCCAGGCTGCGCCCGTCGTCGTCGCGGATATCGACCTCGGTCGAGGGCAGGGGCAGCCCGATGGAGTGATTGAACTCGCTGATGTCCAGGGGGTTGCAGGTGACCACCGGCGAGGTTTCAGACAGTCCGTAGCCTTCGATGATGGGCTTGCCGGTCACCTGTGCCCAGCGCTGAGCCACCGGTTCCTGCGTGGCCATGCCGCCGGACATGGAGAACTTCAGGGTGGAAAAATCCAGGTCCGCGAAGCCCTCGGTATTGAGCAGGCCGTTGTAGAGGGTGTTCACCCCGGTGATCGCCGTGAACGGGTACTGCTTGAGCGTCTTCACGAAGCCGGGCATGTCGCGCGGGTTGGTGATCAGCACGTTCTGCCCGCCCACGGAGAAATACACCAGCGTGTTCACCGTGAGCGCGAAGATGTGATACATCGGCAGGGCGGTGATGATGAGCTCGCCGTCGTCGCTCATTTCCGGCTTGAACCATTCCTGGCACTGCAACACGTTGGCCACCACGTTGGCGTGGCTGAGCATGGCGCCCTTGGCCGGGCCGGTGGTGCCGCCGGTGTACTGCAAGAAAGCCAGGTCGTCGCCGCCCAGTTCCACCGGCTCGAACTGCTGCGATTGTCCGGCGCTGAGAGCCGTATTGAAGTCGGTGGCGCCGGGCAGGTTCCAGTCGGGCACCATCTTCTTCACGCGCTTGACCACGAAGTTGGTCAGGGCGCGTTTTATCGGCGAGAGCATATCGCCGAGCTGGGTGGTGATGACGGTTTCGACCGGCACCCCGTCGTAGATCTTTTCCAGCGTCGCGGCGAAATTCTCCATCACCACGAGGGGGCGTACCTCGGCGTCCTTGAGCTGATGCTCGAGCTCGCGCGCGGGGTAGAGCGGGTTGATGTTGACCACCACA